>CAYHBW010000042.1:0-3441 GCA_964355085.1 uncultured Candidatus Saccharibacteria bacterium | reverse complement strand
TACGAAACGCATGATACTATTATAGTAGAATTCAGTAGCTAACACCTAACACCTACCCACATGGCCGGAGAGATGATTCTTATAATAATTTCGTTTGCAATGGTGATCAGTGGAGCGCTCGGCGTAATCCTTCCTTTTTTGCCCGGCGTGCCCGTTTCCTGGCTCGGACTCCTTCTTTTCGCCTATGCGACGGAATTCGCCGTAGTCACCTGGAAAGCCCTTTTCATATTTCTTGTGCTTACCCTGCTGACTTTTGCCGTTGACTTCATCGCTCCGCTTATTGGCGCAAAGCAATATCAGGCCAGCCGATACGGGATAATGGGGGCGATGCTCGGATTCATATTCGGATTCCTGGTCCTCGGTCCGATTGGAATAATCATCGGTCCACTGGCAGGCGCAATCGCCGGAGAAATCATTTATGGAGGAAAATCCGGGAATGAGGCATTGCTTTCTTCCCGCGGACTGTTGCTGGGTTTCATCGCCGGCGGGGCGATAAAATTATCTCTTGTCTTCGTCATGCTGGGATATCTGATCTGGAGCATTTTCTGATTTATGAATAACATGAACAACAATCTTCCGGTAAACGGAAACGGAGAGGATAAGCCAAGTAAGATTTCGCGCAAGCGTCAGGTAGTGAAAAGTTTTGAGGCCAAAATGAGCCAGCAAAGGACATCAGCCGAGCGCTTCGCAGATCTGCTCACCCGTATTTTCGGTGATCTCCGGTTCGTATTCATAAATTTCACCTGGTTCTCCATCTGGATCGTCTGGAATATGGGTTGGATTCCCGGTTTTGCGCCGTTTGATCCGTTCCCGTTCGGACTTCTTACCATGATCGTTTCGCTGGAGGCAATTTTTCTCTCAATTTTCGTCCTTATCAGCCAGAACCGGAGCGCAAAGACGGACAAGCTCCGATCCGAAGTCGATCTGCAGATCAACCTGACTTCAGAGCAGGAAATAACAAAGGCGCTAAGCATGCTGAAAACCCTTCTTGAGAGAAGCGGCGTTGATATGTCTAATGACGAAGATTTGCCGAAGATGCTCAAACAGATAGATACTTGGGAGCTGGAAAGGAAGCTTCAGAAAGATATGGAAGAGAACCAGAAATACCAGATTTGACCTTTGTATCCGCGCCGGTGTTTTATTTTATATAAACCGAGATGAAAAATAAGAAAAAAAACGGCAAAACCGGAAAGTCAAAAAAGAAAATAGTGGTCATCGGAGGCGGAACAGGGGTTTTCAACATCCTAAGTTCTCTTCGTAATGACTTTGAGGACCTTACCGCAATCGTAACCATGGCGGATGATGGAGGTTCCACCGGAATTTTACGGGAAGAATTCGGAATGCTTCCGCCGGGGGATATCCGCCGCGCTCTTGTCGCGTTAGCGGAATCCGACAATCGGATGCTGGCTGAATTGTTTTCTTACAGATTTTCAGAGGGCGCCGGATTGACGGGTCATAATTTCGGAAATCTTCTGATTACCGCATTGCATCGCCTGACCGGCGATTTTGAAATCGCAATCAAAGAAGCCGGGAAGATACTTGGCATAAAAGGGCAGGTGATTCCGGTAACTCTCCAGTCGGCCCGGCTCATGGCGGAATTGGAAAGCGGGCGGCTGATAGAAGGTGAGACGAATATCGATATTCCGAATCATGACGGCCGGGAGCGCATAAAAAAAGTCTGGTTGAGTCCGGCGGCGGAAATCAATCCAAGCGCCAGGCGGGCGATTTTAGATGCGGATCTTGTCATAATCGGTCCCGGAGATCTTTATACCAGTCTTATCCCCAATCTTCTGGTCAGCGGAGTCAGTGAAGCGCTCAATAAGACGGATGGAAAGGTGGCTTATTTCGTCAACGTCATGACTAAATTCGGAGAGACTCACGGTTTTTCCGCGTCCGATTTTGTTCATCATCTGCATTCCCATCTGGATGCCGATACGCTGGATTTCATAGTTTTGAACAACAGCAAGCCGTCGCCGAAGCGTTTGCGGGGATATATCAGGGAAAGAGCCGAATTCGTTCATCCGGATGTGGAAAATATGAAAATAGGTAGAAAAACAGTCCCGATTTCAGTGGATCTCATCCGTTCGCGGGGATATATCCGCCATGATCCGGAAAAGGTTTTAAGAGTTGTTAAAATGCTGATTTGATGAGAATAGACGGGAAGAAAATAGCGGAAAAGATTATTTCCGATCTGCGGAAATTACCTAAGCCCGATAAGATGCTCGCGGCTGTTTTGGTCGGCGATAACCCTCAATCGCTTAGTTTTTTGAAGCAGAAAGAAAAGATGGCGCAAGTTTTGGGCGTACCTTTCCATTTGTACAGATTTAATGAATCAATTTCCGAGATTGATTTAACGGCTGAAATAAAAAAGATCGGCGATGATCCGGAAATCGGCGGAATCATCGTTCAATTGCCGTTGTCGGCGCATTATGACAGGGATAATATCCTGTCCGCGATAAATCCGAAAAAAGATATCGATGCCATGACTCCGGAAGGCGGGAAATTCGTGGATCCGCTGCCTGTCGCCGTCATAAAAGACATACTTTCAAATCAGAACCTGGAAATTTCAAATTTATCGGTTGCTGTTGTTGGTCGGGGATTTCTAGTCGGAAAGCCGGTAATGATGTGGCTTGATTCAATCGGTAAAAAATACGGATTATTCCACAGTAAAAGCGATATATCAGAAATACGCAATTTCGATCTCATAATCACCGGTGTCGGCAAAGGCGGATTGATAAATCCGGAAATGCTGAAAGGCGGCGCAGGAATCATCGAATTCGGATATGATTTTGTGGAAATAAAAACCGGAAAGGAGAAAGTGGGGAATAAGATAAGGGGAGATTTTGATGCTTCCAGCTTTGAACATTCAGCTTTTAACATTAAAACTACTTGGTATACCCCCACGCCGGGCGGAACCGGTCCGATTCTTGTCGCGGAAATATTCAAGAATTTTTACAAATTGAATTCCTGAAATGAAAATCCCCCTGATCCGGGGGATTGACTTAGAAATGTGAAAGGATTTTCGGTATTGGGCAGTATTGTATGTATTTCCCGCCCTTGTTTTTTTCATCGGCGAATTCCGGATAAATATGGGATACGATGTCCTGTATATAGATCGGATTCTCATAGGCAAGTATGTCTCCGGGAGAAAATCTTATTTTTTCGCCCCTTTCATCGGTGATTTCCGTCTCCTCTTTTGCCCTGATTATCTGGGGGTCGCCTGATTTTCCGGAATGCCGCAGGATTGCCACGAATTTTCCATTAAGCTCTTTCGCGGTTACGGTCTCATCTGTCAGGCCGAGACGCGCGAGGTATTTATCAATCATCCGTTCCTCCGGTTCGCTGACAATATCATACTATCAATTTTCAATTTTTCAAACATGAAAATATACCGTTTAGCGGGATATTTTAATCGGATCATTTTACGACCGATTCGGTGTT
>CAYHBW010000041.1:0-3498 GCA_964355085.1 uncultured Candidatus Saccharibacteria bacterium | reverse complement strand
TAGAACGGGTGGCAGCTGGAGCAGATTTCAACCTGGAGCGCAGGTTGGGTCGTGCCAAGTTCAAAAACCGTGCCGCAGGCGCAGGTGACTTTCGCTTTCGGATAATATGTCGGGTGTATGTTCGGTTTCATAATATATTTGTATATTGTATAGGATATTTTTTTATTTGACAAGTAGTCGTTTGATTATTATATAATGCTCTTAGAACTTTTAATAAGGTATTTTCATGAAAGAGTACATTATTGAATATCGTGAATGGGCAGAGGGCGATCCTTCTATAATTGGATTTAGCGCTCAAAGTCGTACTAAGCGGGTAAAAATAGCTACTACCCACAGAAAAGGAGCCCTCGTATTTTTTCGAAAGTGGAAGAAGAAAAATAAGTCCAGATTTAATACTAAGGTAGAGAATTGGGGCGGCCAAAGAGTTATTTCGATTTCTGAAGGCAGTTGGTCTCATGCAAGACTCGTTGAAATAAGAAAAAGAAAAACATTCAAAAAAGTAGAAAAAGTTATACCCAGAACCTGATACATTTCAGGTTTTTTATTTTTCTGCTATAATGAAGTTAAGATCCGATTCTAACGGATCGGTGAAAGGTCGGAGAAGTTCATCTTTAATATGAACTTAAAATTTATTTTAAAAGAAACACATGAAAAGTTTTTTAAGCCATAACTTGAAGTGCCTGCTCTGGAAGGGCCTTTGGCTCGCCGGTGCAGCCGCTTTTCTGCTTGGTTGGGCATCGATCTATATGAAGGGCTTGGTGCTCGGACTTGATCCGCTTGGTTGGTACTGGAATGCTCTGATTCTCACGGCATTGTCAGTTCCTGTCAAAATGGATTGCTCCGATTGCGGCACTTGCGATGCAGGCGCCCAGCAGTAAACGGATATGTATTCCGTCAAAAATCCGCCTTTACGGGCGGATTTTTGTTTCCCCGTTGTCCGGCAGATACGGCGTAAATGGACAAAAATCCCATAATGCTGTTATTCTTTGGGTAGTGTTGGATCTTTGAGATTCCTATGACCGGAAGAGTTTCGGTTCTGATCGATAAAGTCGAGGAAGTACTGTCGGGGAGTCCGGAGAGTCCGAGGATGTTTCTGAATACTTTACTCAATCTTCTGCGGATGCGGGACGATGAAACTTATGAAGCCGGCCTGGATGCGCTTGTGAAATCAGGTCGGGAAATGCAGAAAGATCCGGCTCTTGAGTGGGGATCGGAACTGCTGTTAAGCGAGGCGGAAATCGCCTCTGATTTTCCGAAACTTACCAAGCCGGAAGCTGTGGAATTGGAAGATTATTTCGTAGGCGTATTGGTGAGGCCGAGTGATTCTTTGGCCGGACATCTTGCCGCTATCCTGAATGCCAAGGTTTCGGATTATTGGAATCCGAATGATTTCACCTCCGAAAAAATGAAGCTGTTCGCAGTGATCAGAAGTTCCGATAATGCTGCTGATGATAATCGGGAAGAGGATTTCTCCCTGGAAGTTTCCGGAGATATTTCCCACGAAAAGCTTTTTGAGCTGATCGGAAAATACTATATCGGCAAGGGATATGAAATTTCGGACAGCTGCCTTCCGTGTTCGATAAGCGCCAATAAAGGATCCAAATTCATCATTGTCGTAGTTACGGAAATGAAGCGGCAGATCATCATAACCGTGAATGCCCTGAAATTGTGACCCCTCTTTAAAGAGGGGTCTTTTATTTGACAGATATATAAAATTAATTCTATTCTATTATCAGTAAATTGACTGTTGCCGAGGAAGAAATGACTGACTGCGTGCTCATATCTAAGGGGGCGTTTTCGATAGACCCGCTATCATTAAGAAGAAAGATCAAGATTGATCTTGAAAAAATATACAATGAGTATTGCTCGAAGATGAAACAAAGGATTTGGAGGTATATTCAGCGTATTGGATTTTTTTTACTTTTAGGGGGCGGCGTTGTTGGATTATCTCTTTTCTGTTTGGGCTTTGGTCCGTTTCCTATGCATCCAGAAAATCCGAATGCAGGCCCAGCCTTTTTTGTGTTAATGTTCCCAGTATATCTAGGTCTGACCGTCGCCTCATTGGTGAGCATTTTTTCCAGCTTATTAGTTGTTATTCGGTTATCTTTGAAGCTTGCCCGCGCGAAATGGATTTTTCCCAAATTCAGGGAGCAGATTCTTTCCGAGGTGGGAAATCCTGAATTTGAAATCAGAAATCTAAGAGAGACGTTCTATAAGAAATCTTTCTCGAGAGCAATATCTCCGAGAAAACGGAAGGGAATACCTTTCGTCAAGTAGCCCGCCAATCGGCGGTTTTTTTGTTGACACGATCCGGCAGCGGATATAACTTTAAGACAGTATGTTTTCGAGGATTTCCTAATGGCTGATGCTCCGGAGTACGATCCGATATTTTCCTACCGAGTCCATTATTCAAGGGAAATGAAAATTCTGGACGGCGGATCCGCCGTTTTCGGAGAAGAAGTCCGCTTGCAGGCGACGACTTTGGAAGACGCAAGGAGGGAGATGGAATTTTTCGTAAAAGGAAAATCAGCCGACCCATTATTGTCCGGATTCCGGCTTCTGGAGATAAGATGGCTGAAACCGTCCGCGTAAGCGGACTTTTTATTGCTAGGTTGAATGCTTTAATATCGGTATGAAATTCGAGACACGGCCTATTGACTTAAAAGCGAAGACAGATTATTATTTATAGGTAAATTTAAGCGCTGTTAATTCTGCTTAAATAATAAAACTGGATAGGGGAATTCAAGTACATCCGTCCCGATTTCGTTATCCGCCTCAAGCGGAAAATAAGGGCATCGGGACGGGTGTATTTCTTTCAGTAAAAAAGGAAATACTCGCCACTTTGAAAATACCGGCAATTTCAGTAAGAGGAAATTGCGAGAAAAATTAGTAATTAGTGAATTACATATCGTCAATATAGTTAGTTGGTGAATTAGTTAGTTGGTTAGTTGGATTTTCTAATTAACTCATAGCTAAGTAACAAATTAACAAAATTGGCGAGTCCAATCCTTCGGCAGGCTCAGGATTCGTTTTGAGCGGGCCGTTGGAAAAATTAGAGTTATATAAAATAAAAGATAAGGATCATTATAGAATAAACCAAGCACATGACCTTCGGTCATATGCTCGGCCGGAATCTTTCGAGATTCGGGAATTTTCTAGTTGTCCCATAAGGAATTTGATTGCGCGAAACTCGTTCGAGGGTTTCCTGCAATCAAGTTTTATTTAGAGGATTTGATCCTGGTCCAGGATGAACGCTGGCGGCGTGGATAAGGCATGCAAGTCAAGGGGGTCTGATTGAGATTATATCAATGTCAGGCAACCGGCGAACGAGTTAGTAACACCTTGGTACATACCCCGAAGTCGGAGATAGCTAGCCGAAAGGTTAGGTAATACCCGATGGCATCAATCGCAAGATTGATTAAAGTCGCAAGACGCTTTGGGAGTGGCTTAGGTCTGATCAGCTAGTTGGTGAGGTAATGGCTCACCAAGGCTATGACC
>CAYHBW010000040.1:0-3738 GCA_964355085.1 uncultured Candidatus Saccharibacteria bacterium | reverse complement strand
CCCCCCCCCCCCCCCCCCCCCCCCCCCCCCCCCCCCCCCCGCCCCGCGCCCCCCGGTTCCTGGGTATTTCTATTCAAATCATCTTTATGCGAAAACAATCGGTTCATACATTCGAAGATATCATCAGTATAGAGAATATATTGGAAGCGTGGAAGGAATTTGTCAGCGGGAAGCGGAAGAAAGCAGATGTCCAGGAATTTTCACTTCATCTAATGGATAATATCTTATCGCTTCATGACAATCTCCGCAATCGCGCCTATGTCCATGGCGGTTATCAGGCGTTCAATATCTGCGATCCGAAACCGAGAAATATCCATAAAGCTCAAGTCAGGGACAGATTATTGCATCATGCCATCTATCGGATACTCTATCCATTTTTTGACCGATCATTCATCGCTGATTCGTATTCCTGTCGGATAGACAAGGGGACGCATAAAGCCATCAACCGATTCCGTTCTTTCGCTTATAAAGTCGGCAAAAACAATACCAGAACCTGCTGGATACTCAAATGCGACATCAGGAAGTTCTTTGCCAATATCGATCATGTGATTTTGAAACAGATCCTCGACTCATATATTCCGGATAAGAACATCCTACGGAAGAGACGATAAGTTCTTATCTGGGGTTATTGGGGAATGGGAATGCGAAAAAGCTTAAGAAATTGATAAGAAAAAATGAAGCATTCAGTAATTAGAGTTATAATGTAAATAATGAATCTGATATATAAAGCCAACGATGTGAGGGGGAGGTATCCTTCTGAATTGAATGAGGGCGAGGTGCGTAAAATCGGTCTCGCGCTCGGGGAATATTTCAGACTAAAAACTAAAACCTCAAACCTAAAACCTGTTCTAATAATTGGACATGATGCGCGTTTGAGCTCGCCTTCATTATATAGGACGCTCAAGAGTAGTCTTAAAGTCGAAGGTGTAAAGTTGAGCGGAGCGAAATCCGCCTTTGGCGGATTGAAAGTCGTGGAAGCGGGGATCATGACTACCCCTATGCTTTATTTTTTAGTAAACGACCTAGATGCGGATGGCGGAATCATGATCACGGCTTCGCATAATCCCAAGGAATATAATGGACTGAAGGTGGTCAAAAAAGGCGCCCGACCGATCGGCGGTAAACAAATTGAGGACTTATTTTTTGAAAATCTCTAAATGCGGATAATTTTTTTATGTCCAAATATATAGACTCTTATGCAAAATTTTTGAACGGGAAACTGGATGTCCGGCGCAAACTCAAGATTGTCATCGATTGTTCGAACGGAACGACCGGATTAGTGGCGGGAAAGTTAAAAGTAGAAAGCGGAAAGTTGATGATAATTTTGATAAACGACAGGCCGGACGGAAATTTTCCGGCTCACGGTCCGAATCCGCTTATCGCCGGGGCGACTGCCGAGCTTGAGGCGAGGGTCAGAAAAGATAAGGCCGATCTCGGAGTTATTTTTGATGCGGACGGCGACAGGGTGTTTTTCATCGATGAGCTCGGTCGGTCGTTGGATGCGCATGAGGCCGGTTATATCCTTGCGCAGGTTTCAAAACCGCCGTTCGTTGTCAGTGAAATCGCCAGCTGGCGCCTTAAAAGGATAAAGGGTGCCGCAGTCTCTCCGGTGGGACATTATTTTTTCAAGAATCTAATGAGGAAGAAAGAAGCTTCGCTCGGACTCGAGCATTCCGGACATTTTTATTTCAAGGATTTTTTTTATTGCGATTCAGGTATATTGGCGGCGATCAAGGTAATTAATTTCGTTTCCGCATTGGACGGCGGGATTTCAAAATGGATCGGCGGGCTCCCCGGATATTTCCGTTCTGGGGAAGTGAATTTTAAAATTAGGGACAAGAAAAAAATTCTGGCTAAGCTAGAGAAAATCTACGGGAAAAAAGCGGACAGGATTTCCAGGTTGGACGGAATTACCATGGAATTTTATCCGCCGGCCGGCGGGGATCATTGGTTCAACGTGCGGGCATCGAATACGGAGAACCTGTTGAGATTGAATGTGGAGGCGACGGACGGGGAAACTTTGAAAAAAAAGACTGCGGAAATTTCCCGATTGATATCCGGCCGGCGGGGATAAGGGGTTGACCCCACACATAACTAAGACTGCGAAGCCGTAGGCTCCGATTTTTAAAACTGTCTTAGCTATGTGTGAGATTGACTTCTGTATTATTTCTGCTATACTTTTCTGCAGTTCGTCAAACGGAGGATTCACATGAAAATCGCCCTGATAGGGATTCTTTTACTCGGTTCCGTCTCATTAGGAGCCGCGGACATGGATGTCAAAGAAGAGAAATGGGATCTGAAGAACCATGCGGTGGATAATCTATCCATGATTCCTCCCGTAGAGGATGACGGAAAGTTCGCTCCGGCTGCCATGCTTTTCGATCTGACCGGTAAAAAGAAGACCGTTGCCGTTTCTCTTTGCGGTCCGGCTTTGCTCGTCGAGAGCGGCGCGGATCTTCCGGATGAAGCGCTCGGATCTTTAAGCGTTGAGAAGATGGACGGAGTCGGCTGGTTCGGATCCGTATCCCAGGTCGTGGACGGCAAGGTGATCCTTCGCGTCAATACCAGCGGAGAGAGGGATCTTATCGAAAAAGAAATCAAGGAATTCCAGGAGAAGCACAGCTGCAGCTATCTCTGAAGCAAATCCCCCGACTTGGGTCGGGGGATTTTTATATATAAATCGGATGTTTATTCGTTGGGCCTAAAACAAAGTCAGCGGTTGCGGCTGGATATTTCCGATAGTCGGAAGGCGGTGTTTCCAATTGAACTCGACTTTCGTGATTTCCTTGCCATGATTCGTCGGAACCAAGAGATAACCCTGCTTCATCCCAAGCTCATAAAGATCCTTCGTTAGCTTCACATCCTGCAGGCAGTAATTTTTCAAGTCTTCGAGGCGGTCTTCATTATAGAATTTTATCGCTTCCAGTCCGTGGGCGGTTTTCCCGACCTTGAGATTGGTCTGCGCGAGAGTATCAAGCTTGACCCGATGTCCGAGTTTTTCTTCAATGTCATCAAGGATATCGAGACTTTCTATCGCTTTCACATTAAAAGGATAATATTCGTTTAGGATAGGAATATCAAAGCGGTTTGTGCTGAATCCGACGATGAGTCCGGCACCCTGAAGAACCGGACCGAGCTTGTCGAATTCATTTTCGAAAAAAGAAAGATATTCGTTTTGTCTGTAAGAATAGACGCCGACAAAAGACATCTGCAGTTTAGTCAGATTTCCATATCCGCCGACATCGGCGAAGGTATTTTTTGTTTCGATATCTATGACAATTTTATCCATGCGAAAATTTATTTATAAATTTGAGCACCCCGTTAGATGGCGTTGGCGCCTATCTAATGGGGTCAGTTAAATCATTTTTTAATCTAATTTTTATATATCGTTTGCCCCATGCAGTTTTCAGATATTTTTCTCTGTGAGTCGCGTCTTTTATATTATTACAAATTTCAGCATACAGGAATTTTAACGGTCTGCGATTTTTTGTGCTTGGAACTTCTCCGTTGAAATGTTTTTTGAGTCGCTGGTTTATCTCTTTCGTTTGGCCGACATAAAAATCATTATCTTTTAGGCTCTTTAATATATAAACGAAATGCATAGATATTTGATATTACCCCAGTGAGATAGCTCTGTAAGCATCTCACGGGGTGTAGCGCTTCGCGCTACACATGCCTATCCGCCACCTTGGATGCCGCGAAACTTTCCGGCTTGGTCTTGGCTTCGAAATTATTCGC
>CAYHBW010000039.1:0-3822 GCA_964355085.1 uncultured Candidatus Saccharibacteria bacterium | reverse complement strand
ATTGGAATATGACATATACATAGTCTGGGGTATTCCAAGCTATTGAACCATTACGATCTATTGACAAAAGCATAAAATTGATATATAATGTATCTATCAGCGTGAGTCAGTTCTTTGTGATCTTGAAGTCAAATAAATCCCCAAAGGGGGAAAGGAGAGTGAACGACATGTCCAACAACCAATGGATGGCATCGGAGCTGCATGCTCTGATGATGAAGGAGAAGGCGACCGACGGAAAGACCGTGATGGACGTCTTCCGCTCGGCGACGATCAACGTCCTCCGCCAGCTGTCGATCGAGGCCAAGAAGAACTTGACCCTCGAAGACGGCCTGACGGTAGTCGGCAACGACCTCACCGCTCCCGGCGAGGGCGACGCGAACACCGGGAAGATGGTGGAGTCCGACCTCGGCAAGTGGCGGTACGAACAGGCCGTCGCGAAAGCGAAGGAAGAGGGCAAGGAGCCCCCGACCTACGTCCCGGACATGTTCGTCCCGCGCTACATGGCGCGGACGTACGAAGGGAAGCTGTCCCGCAGGGACGGCGCGATCGAGCTCGTCGGGAACTTCGTCCCGATCCTCAACCGGGAAAAGGGCGTGTGGCAAATCCTGACGGCGCCCGGCAACCCCTTCACTAAGGGGTCGGACGTCTACAAGCTGCGCGAGCTGGGGCTGGCGGAACCGAAGGTCGCCAAGCTGTTCCCGGCGCTCACCTACGCGGGCGCGAAGGCGTTCATCGAACGCGCCACGCAGAATCACCAGGCCAACGTGAGCCAGTCGAAGGAGCGCAACCAGATGGCGGCGACCTTCATCGGCAAACGCGGCCGGACGGAGGGGCCCGAAGGCCTCTCGAAGCCGCGGTTCACCAAGGGCCGCGAAAAGCAGGGTGGACGGCGCTAAGTCCAGCGACAAAGCCCAGCGCCCGATTGCAGATTCAAACCTGCAATCGGGCCTGGGCCCAATTTTTTAAAAGAATACATCTGATAACCCGAAAATCCCTGATACATGGAATGTACGGGCAAGTCGGATTATGAGATGTGTTCTTTGAAAGCCAAACAATGACTGCACAGCATGAGCTGCGGAGTTTGGTTCGATAAGAAGCCAACGGAGGTAACATGAAAAACGGAGATACCGGAGGCGCGTATTTTTTCGCGCTTGGCGGCGGTGATGAAATCGGGAAAAGCATGTACGTTTCGGTTTTCCCTAAGGAAAATATCATTGCGATATTCGACTGCGGAATTGAAATGCTCCAGAAAAACGGGAATGCGGACACCATACGCCTACCCGACTTCTCGAAAATCAAAGAGTTGATCGCCGGGAATCCGGAGTACAGGATCCTGGTATTCCTCACCCACGGCCACATGGACCATATCGGAGCGGTGGCCAAGCTTAAGAAGGATTTTCCGCAGGCGAGGATTTTCGCCACGGAACCGACTGCGGCTATCACCGAAGTGATGGGCATCGACTCCATCAACATCCGGGATTCCAATGAGCTCACGCCTCACTTCACGGAAGATGAGCTGTACGAATGCACGAATTCCATCGAGATCATCCGGTCCAGCGACTGGAAAGATCTCGTAAGCGGATTCCGGGTCCGGTTCGAACCCGCGGGACACATCCGCGGCGCTTCGTCCGTCCTTCTCGGGACTCCCTACGGAATTCTGGCATATTCCGGAGACATAAACTTCCGGAATACCACCACTGTCCGCGGCGCTTCAATGAAGCTCGAAGACAAGGTGCGGTGGCTGCTCATCGAATCCACGAACGGGAACGATACGAACCCCGATCCGGAAGAAGTGATGAAAAAGCTGATCGTCCGGACGGTGGAAATCGCCCGCAACGGTGGCAACATCCTGATACCGGCGTTCGCGGTCGGACGCTGCCCTGATGTGGGCATCCGGCTCGGACGGGAACTGATGAAATACGGGATCCAGGTCTGGTCAGGCGGCCTTTTCCGCAAAGTCGCGGAAGTCTGCAGCTCGACCAGGTGGGAATCCGACATCCGTTACGAATCCTCGACGGTTAACCGCGGGCGGAGATCTTCATACGAACTGACGAAAGAAAACATCTATTGGGTCCACCGATACAACTATTCCGAAATCGCAATGGGGAAAGGGAAGGTGGTCGTGATTCCCCACGGAATGCTCGAAGCCGGATACAGCCAGGACTTTTGCGCTGATTGGGCGGACAACCCGAACAACGCCATTTTCCTAGTCGGTTATCAGGCGGAAGGCACCTGCGGCCGCGAACTCGGAAGTCATAAGGAATCGGTGACGATTACGAGCCCGATGAGCGGACATACCGAAACCGTCCGCATCAAAGCCAAGGTCGAATCCTACAGGATCTCCGGGCATGCCGATGGAAACCAGCTCGCAAGCTGGGTCCATCAGATGGGAACGCATGACGGGAAATCCATCGATAAATTGATTCTGGTCCACGGCGACAAGGAAGGCCAGGAAGGACTGGGCGCCAGACTGATCGCCCTGCCCAACCGGCCGAAAGAAATCCTCGTCGGCGTGAATAATCAGAACATCATTCTGTAAACAAAAAGCCCCGTGACGCAAAGTGCGTTACGGGGCATTCTTTTTCGCCTAGGTATTTCTGATTTTGTCATGCCGGACTTTGATCCGGCATCCAGATTTTAAAAGTTTAGATTTTACTGGATTCCGAGTCAAGGCACGGAATGACAGTAATACTAATTACTGTAACTACTAATTCCTGATTACTATTTTACGAAGGGGTTTCTTGCTCCGAAAACCTCGAAATGCAGGTGACATCCGGTCGGACCGTGGGTCAGCCCGGTATTTCCAATCACCGCTATCTGATCTCCCTTGGCCACATAATCTCCGGGAACGACTAGATTTTTCTGATTATGCGCATACTTTGTCTTGGTGCCATTAGGATGCTCTATAAGCACATATCCTCCATATCCGGAATTCCATCCGCTGACCGAAGATTCGGCCACCAGGCCTTCCGCCGCCGCATAAATGGGAGTTCCGCAGGCGTTGGCTATATCGACGGCATTGTTATTATGCAGACGGCCCCAGTTCCAACCGGTCGTCGGAATCGAGAAATATCCGGAAAGATTCGGAAGTTTTATCAGGGAAGCCAACCGGGAACTCTGGACCGGCTGGGCACTTGGAATGATTACCGAAGAAACCGCATCCAATTTCGAAGGAAGCAGGGAGGGATTTGCGCGTAAAATCCTGTCAGCCGGAACATTATACTGGTTCGCGATCGAATCCAGAGTATCTCCTTCCTGTATCTGGTGCAGAACTCCGGTGACCGGAAGAATCACAATCTCCTTCCCTGGAGACAAGCTGGAAGCTTTCAGGTTTTCATTGGCCCATAATATCGTATTCAGGGAAATTCCGAAATTGGCCGCGATTCTGGAAAGCGTGTCTCCGCGCTGGATCTTATAGATCATCAGGCCGTCACGGGTCGGAACGATGTTGCTCAAAGGATTATTGGCGTTCAGAAGGGTGTCGCCGTCGACGATTATAAATCTTGTTTCTTCTCCGCCGGCTGAAGCGTCGCTGTCGATGGGGCTTCCAGCGTAAAAAGCTCCCGCGTCCGGAGAAGACTCGGATTCAGATCCGTAAATTTGAGCCAAGTCGCTTACTTTATCAGCGAATCCGCGGTATTGTTCCGGCGCCCGGCTCTCCGCCCGAATGACAAGAAAATTAACCAGTGACATGCCCGCAATAAAAACAACCGTCATTGCGGTTGTCCAGTCTTTCAGAAAATCAGTAAGAATTCTAGCTTTATGAAGTTGTTGTCGTAATATATCAATAATACCCTTACTGTAGCACGAGCTTAAAAATTA
>CAYHBW010000038.1:0-4244 GCA_964355085.1 uncultured Candidatus Saccharibacteria bacterium | reverse complement strand
CGAAGCCGATCGGATCGGTTCCGGTGTTCCTAAGGCCCAGCCGTACCGCCTTCGGCATCTGAAATTCCGTATTGAAAAGGTCAGTCAGGATCCGGTCAGCGCAAAAATGCTCAAGGTGAACGGTGAAGACATAATCCGCGGGGCCGATATTCAGCCGGGGCCTAAAATCGGTTCAATTCTCGCGATTCTTCTCGAGGAGGTTCTGGATGACCCGTCTCTCAATGAAAAAGAAATCCTGATGGAAAGAGTCAGGAATCTTGCGCAGCTGGAAGAAAAGCCATTGGCCGAGATGGCCAGATTTGCCAGGAAATCCGCTGATCAGGCGCAGACGGAAATAGAGGAGGAGATAAAGAAAAAATATTTCGTTCAATAAAAATATCCCGACGAAGGGATATTTTTATATTTTGCCCGCACTGAGTATTGTCGAAGTGTCGGATTGCTGGGAATCGAACCCAGACCTCACGCACCCGAAGCGTGTATACTACCACTATACTACAATCCGATATGCTATCTATTCTATTGTGTTAAGCGTTTTTTTTCAAATTATTTAAGCTATACTTATATAATGACTGAAAGATTGAAAAATCTTTCCCCGATCAGAAAATTGAGGGAAAAGAGCAGGGAAGAGGGGGCTAAGATAAAAAAAATAGTGATAAGGCGGAAAGACGGCATGCTTACCGCGCTGGAAAAAAACTGGCGCGACTGGTCTTTGCGTCCGCTGACGCGCATATTCCGCGCTTTTGGAATCCGCGCAAATCATATAACTTATGCCGGTTTCCTGCTTATCGGTTTTGCAATATGGGGGTATTTTAAAAATTACGATTTCCTTTTCCAGTTTTTCATACTTACTTTAGCCGCGATTTCCGATGCCATAGATGGTCCGACGGCGCGCAACAATGATGACGTGACCATCCTCGGAACCTGGCTGGATCATATCCGCGACGGACTTCTCGTCGCCTGGGCTTCATTCCTGATTTACGGATTCGGGTTGTTGAGCGGAGAGACGATTCTTATCGTCTGGCTCCTTCAGCTGTTGCTTATTTGGATATCGGTCAAGGATTTCCTCATCCGTTATCTGCGCGGATTATCTGAAGAAGAGGAGAGCGTGCTGGTAAGGGATTTTTCTCTGGATAATCTTCAGGCGTCGCTCATCGGCCGCCTGCAATTCGTTTCCTGGACTTTGAGTTACGGATTTTTATTCCTTTTCCTTTTCTTCCCGGACCCGACTTTCATAGTCATCGGCCAGTCCTTGATAATTCTGGAAATAATTTTCGCCGCGCTTAACATCTCCGACGCTTATCAGAAATCAATGTAGGACTGCGCCGGACTCCATTGATAAGTTCTGGTGATGTCTGAAGCTTAAAAAATCCTCTCTATTGGAGAGGATTCTGATTCGGTTTCGGAGATTTCACCGTTACTTCGTAGATGTCCGGGTTGATATCCGGATCCTGCTCTATCGCTATCTGAAGACGGCGATTTGTCTGATTATGCAGAAAATAATGCCACCATCGGTTCGGGGCGACTTGAGGGATGAAGACGATCAATGAGTCGTTTTTCCACTCTTTATCTATTTTTTTAAGGTATTCCAGAATCGGGCCGATCAAGTCGCGATATGGGGAGAAAAGAATATCGATTGGAACGTCGGAAACATTCTGTTCCCATTGTTTTTTGACTTCAGCTCCGTCTTTTTCATCGATTGAAATATGGACTGCGCGGATATGGGCCGGCTGGAAGGATTTCGCAAGCCGCAAGGCATAAATGGTTCCGACGTTGAATCTGGAAACCAGCAGGACGGCGGTTTTTTCCGGCATGACTTCCGGAATCTGATTTTTATCTATCGCAAGCACGCGTTCCACCTTCAGATAATGCTGTTTGATCTTTTTCATTCCGCTGACTATCAGGAGTATCGCTGGGACGAGAAGCCAGGCGCCGTGGGCGAATTTTGAAAGAAAAACAATCACGAAAACAACCGATGTCGCCGCCAGGCCGATTGCGTTGATGGCTATATTTCTTTTATGTCCCGGTCCCATATTAAGCCAGTGGACTATCATTCCGAATTGAGAGATGGAGAAACCAAGAAATACCCCGACTGCATAAAGCGGGATGAGCGCGTGTACGTTTCCGTTGAAAATCCAGATAAGAAGAGCGGAGAAGAGAGATAGGAGCATTATTCCGTTTGCAAAAACAAGCCGGGATCCGAGATTCAGGAATTGACGGGGGAAATATCCGTCCTTGGCCAGTTGGGAGGCCACGCGGGGGAAGTCGGCAAACGGAGTATTGGCCGCCAGAAGAAGGATCAAAGCGGTCGCTCCCTGGATGAGATAATAAAATAGAGAATTGTCGAAGAGCAGTCTGGCGATCTGCGAGAGAACTGTTTCATCATGGGTCGGAACGATTTTCCCCCAATAAGCCAGCAGGGTTATGCCGATGAAGATCACTCCAAGAAGCAGAGCCATTCTTTGAAGGGTGCGGGCGGCGTTCTCTGATTCAGGATTCTTGAACGCCTGGACTCCGTTGGAAATCGCCTCGATTCCGGTCATGGCTGTGCATCCTGCGGCGAAGGCCCTCAATATCAGCAGCAATCCAAGTGCGTTCATTTCAGGCGGAATGGCGGATGGCGGGGCTGTCGGAAATGTTCCTGATATATTCCGGAAGATTCCGTATCCGATCATTGCAAGAAATGAGATGACGAAAATATATGTTGGAACTGCGAATAATTTTCCCGATTCGCGTATTCCGCGCAAATTGATCCACATCAGGAAGATGATTATCACCGCACTGATAGCCACTCTGTGGGAATAAAGGTCTGGAAATGCGGATGTTATGGCCGCTACGCCTGCGGTCGTCGATACGGCCGCGGTGAGTATATAGTCGATAAGAAGCGAGGCCGCTCCGAGAAGCGCAGGATATTCCCCCAGATTTTTACTGGCGACGTTGTAAACACCTCCGCCTTGAGGATAAGCGTGTATGACTTGATGATAAGATATTGCCACGAGTAAAATGAGTCCGAATATGGAAAGCGCAATCGGTAAAGAGATGGAAGAAACTAAGGCTCCGGCAGTCGCTAAAACAAGAAGGATTTCTTCTGTGGCATAGGCGGTGGATGAGAGGGCATCGGCTCCGAATATCGCCAGGCCCTGCGTATTAGTAAGTTTTTCATGGGCGATGGCGCTGGTGGCCAGGGGTTTGCCGAGAAACCGCTCCCTAAGATCTTTGAACATATAAATAATTATATATGCCTTTAAAGTTATTTGCTAAATTGGTAGATTGATATCATGAAGCTTCAACGATTTTTCGTAAGTCAGGAATCCATACGCGGCGGGACAGTCATCGTGTCGGATAAAGACATCATCGGACAGATGAAGAGAGTTTTGCGTCTGCGGCCGGGAGATGGCGTGATCTTTTTGGACGGCAGTGGGAAAGAATATATCGCTTCAATCGCGGAAATTAGCAATTCGACAATCAGATGCGAGATCGGGAGTTCGGCGGAAAATAAAAATGAACCGGAGCTGAAAATAGTTCTGTGTCAGGCGCTTTGCAAAAAAGACAAGTTCGAGTGGGTTTTGCAGAAGGGGACTGAAATCGGAGTTTCGGAATTTGTTCCGGTTCTTGCGGATCGTTCTGAAAAACTTGGCCTCAATCTCGAGCGCGCCGGAAAAATACTGAAAGAATCCGCTGAACAATCTGAGCGAGGGATCATTCCTAAGCTTCATGGCATCTCAAAATTCGAAGATGAACTGAAAAATTTGTCCGGCGAAAAAATAATATTAGACAAATCCGGCGAAAGCATTAAAACTTTCCACTTTCCACTTTCAACTTCTCAACTTGTTATTTTTGTCGGTCCTGAAGGCGGCTGGACTGATGAGGAATTAAGGTTTGCGAAAGAAAACGGGGCGGAAGTCATTTCTCTTGGCAAGACGGTTTTGCGGACTGAAACAGCCGGAGCGGTTGCGGCGGCGATTTTGTTATCATATAAATTGTAAAAAAAGACTCGACTATTTAGTCGAGTCGCCATCTTTTGATGGCAAATGAATTTTGAATAAGAACGTTTGGCTGATTAGCCCATCGCCGATAATCACCGCAGGATGGTTGATATGCTCATAAAAAACTCCAGCTATGGAAATGGGGGCGTTGCTTGGCTCATCGCCTTCGATTGAAATGTTGTTCATTAATTATAACCGAGAAGCAAATGTAGTGATGAGTAGCAGCGCAGAAAGAACCATGCAACATTTACGGCTATAAAA
>CAYHBW010000037.1:0-4643 GCA_964355085.1 uncultured Candidatus Saccharibacteria bacterium | reverse complement strand
CGCGACCTCTGCTTTACGAAAGCATCGCTCTGCCAACTGAGCTACTCCGGCTTTGACGAGACAAACTGGAATATATTTATGAGTCTACTTGAGCCTATTTTACCTAAGATTTTTGAAATTGAATAGTATTATTTTATTACTTCTTCTATGTCGTTAATTTCTTTCCTCACTAATTTCTCGGCATTGTCTAGATCCTTCCTTAATTGCTTGATAACTTCGTTTTCTTCTTCGGTAAGCTGCCGTTTCGTTTTGGTTTTCCACAAATCATTGACATAGATGGTGGGTTTGCTACACTGCTAGTGTCAAACCTCTCCCTGCTTCGGCGGGGGGATTTTTTTTATCTGTGATACGCGATAAAATTTTTTAATTTTTTAAGATTAATATATTTCGCGCGATCTAAGAGTTCTTTGGAAATGTGCCCTTTTGTTGACATTACAATAACTCTTTTATGTTGAGCTTTAACCGCATCCAGGAGTGGCGCAAAATCGCTGTCTCCGGACATAAGGATAAGAGAATCAAAGTTATTAATATTCCCCAACACATCAATCGTAAGCTCCACATCCAAATTTCCCTTCCACTCATAGAAGTTTTTTGAAACCTTAATCCGTTTCACTTCTTTCGCCTTTACAATATAGCCGAGTTGTTCAAGTTTTTTAATGAAAGAGTTCTGTTTGTGATTTTCTCCCACGCGGCCGGTATAAAAATAAATAGCGCGCAAATCGCATTCTTTCTCAAAGTATTCTTTGAGCTTTCTATAGTCCACCCGCCAACGCAAAGTTTGTTGCGAGTAAAGGATATTCGCAGCATCAACAAAAACATAAACCCTGCCTTTGACGAATTGGCCAATCATCAAATCTATTATATCAAGTTGACCGGAATAATAAAGGTTTTTATCAACTAATTGGAAGCCACGCCGCCTGCTCGTTCAGAGCAGAGCCATGCAAAACACCCTTTTCCTTTTTAGAAGAATTTTTTGACGGCTGGTCAAAAATCGGAAAGTCTAATTGTGGAGTATATTTACGACTCTATTCGAACTCATTTTATCAAAAATTCGTGAGAAAAACAATTGTCCCACCACCGCAAACTTGCGGGGCGGGGTAGGAACAAACGAAAAATCGGCTCGCGAGCAAAAAATTTCCTCCGAAGCCGGAAAATTTTTTGAAATAAAAGTGTATACAGATGTTTGACAAGATCTAGTTTTCTTATGTAGTATAGTTTTATCGTGTGTCCTTTGACATAGGCTCAATAAGAGCCATTATGGAATAGAAGAAAAAAGAAAGGAAAGGTGGAAAGATGAGTGGAAAAACTGCATTTCAGAAGATCGTGGATACGCACTGTGCGAAGACACTTTCGGATGGAAGTATGGTTCTGCGTCTAGATATGGTTTGGGGTCATGAAATCACGCCACCTCCTGGCATCATTGATGCTCAAGAAAGAGGGTTTGACGTTGTTTTCAACCCGAACAGAGTCAAGATGATGATTGATCATGTCAACCCGGCCAAAGACAAAGAATCGGCTATTCAAGGACAGATCGTTCGCAACTGGAGCAAAAAGCATCAGGTGGAATTTTTGGATGTCGGGCGAAACGGCATTTGTCACCGAATCATTCCCGAGGCGGGATGGGTTCGTCCAGGACAAACTGCTATGATGCCAGACAGTCACACCTGCTCCCATGGCGCTTTCGGCGCTTTCACGGCCGGTGGTGGAACAACTGATTGGGAGGTAGCGGTTATTACCGGCCTCTTCGTTTGTCCGCCACAAAAGGTCATCCGTGTAAATTTCGTCGGCAGTCCGCTGGCGAATATTTACGGGAAAGATCTCATTCTCGCCTTTATCCATAAGATTGGAGTGAAGGGCGCCACCAACGCAGTGCTGGAGTTTGGAGGTTCGGTCATTGATGCGATGAAAATGGAAGACCGAATATCCATTACCAACATGGCGGTGGAAGCTGGCGCAACCTGCGGGATGATGCCGGTGGACGAGAAAATGGTTGAGTGTCTTTATCCGATTCTTGGCCAACTGTATGCCAAAAAGGGACCCTACCTCAGCCAGTCGGAGCTTGCCAAACATATGGCGAGCGAGTTTAACAGCGATTCGGATGCGGTCTACGATCAGGTGATCGAAATTGACGCCTCGGAAATGGCTCCGATGATTACGAACAACTATTCCCCTGGGGATGTTGTTCATGTGTCGGAGCTGGAAAACAAACCCATCAATCAGGTTTTCATCGGGTCTTGCACCCTGGATGGCCTGAACGGGTTGAGGACGGCTGCTGAAGTCATTGAAGTATTAGGAGGGAAAATTGCCGACAGCGTGCGCTGTGTTGTCATTCCGGCAACTCAGCACATTTACGAACTCGCTTTGCGCGATGGAACTCTCGGGAAGCTGGCGAAGGCCGGATGTTTTATCTCCGGTCCAAGTTGCGGAGCGTGTCTTGGTATGAGCTGCGGAGTTCTGGCTCCGGGAGAAGTTTGCGTTTCGACATCAAATAGAAACTTCCCGGGTCGTATGGGTGAAGACGGAATGGTCCACCTCGCTTCTGCGGCAACAGCGGCAATGTCAGCGGTCTTCGGATGCGTAATGAGCCCTACTGTTAAGGTGGCCGAAGAGGTCAAGCGGAGGGTTGGCGCAATGCCGAACTGGCCTCTTTTGAAGCCGACCGATTGGAAAGATGTGGAATTCAAACCGCTTGATTACGAAGAGCTCGCCCAGATATTGAGAACTGGCCAACAGAAACATTTCTCGGGTAGCAGTTTCATGCTGCCCAAAGAGAATGTGGATACTGACCAGATCATCCCAGCGATTTACCTGAACAAGGTTCGCAAGTCCGAGTTTGGTGAACACTGCCTGGAACAGGCTGGAATCAATCCCGATGAACGTAGGAAGTTGTTTTCGAGCAAGGTTCTTGTTTCCAAAGAAAACTTCGGGTGCGGATCTTCGCGAGAAGCTGCGCCTTGGGCGCTTGAAGGAGCGGGAATCACTTGCGTGATTGCGCCGAGCTTTGCGCGCATTTTCGAGAACAATATGTTCGCCAATGGACTGCTCTGCATCAAACTGGATAAAGAATTGATCGCTCAACTCCTCGAAGATAATCCTTGTGAAATCCAGATAAGCTGGGAGCAAGGAATCGTGGGGTGGAAAAATTTTGTCAATTCCGCATGTTTCGTGGCGAACTTCGAGCTCTCCGATCATCAGAAAAATCTCATCAGGAACGGCGGAAGCGTTGTTGTGATGATCAAGATGGCAGCAGAACTGCAGAAGGAGGGAAAACTCGTATGATGAAGAGAACGATTGCTCTTGTGACCGGAGACGGCTCCGGTCCTGAAATGATGGCGGTGGCTTGCGCAATCGCTATTGAAGCTGCCAAGAAGGACGGCGTTGAAATTGTCTTTGAAGAAACTCCCATGGGGTGGAACACCTACGAAAAGTACGGTGATACGCTCCCAAAGGAATCTTTTGAAAAGGCAGTGGAGATCGGCGCAATCTTTTTTGGCGGAGTCGGCGATCCCAGGCTTGATAACACCATCGGCGCTCAAAAGCCCGAGATGAAACCTGAGGCGAGGTGTCTGCTTGCTCTGCGAAAGCACATGGGGCTGTTGCTCAACTTCCGTCCCATGGTTTACTACAAAGAGCTGGCGCATCTTGCCAATGTTAAACCGGAAACGATTCCGGATGACGGAATCCAGCAAGTCTGGATTCGGTTTCTCTTGGAAGACAGCTACTTCGGCAACGAAGATCTGATGCAATACATTCCGGCAGAGGTGTGCGAGAAACTCGGTATCAAACTGAAGAAGGATGTTACCGGAGAAGAGGAAATGGTGGTAGACCTCGCATACTACCGGAAGAGTACGATTGAGAAATATATCCGGGCGGCGTTCGTTTATGCAAGGGGTGCGGGTTTGCCCCTCATCTCCATCGACAAGGCGAACGTAATGGCGCGGTATGACTTCTGGCGCAAGATCGTCACAAGAATTGGAAGGACAGAATTCCCGGACGTGGCGACCAAATTGCTCACTCACCAGTTGGTGGATTCGGCAAACGCTTTGCAGTTCACTCCGGCAAAACTCCACGGCGTTATTGCCTGTGGAAACGAGCACGGGGACATCTTGTCAGACGGCGCAGCAGCTGCTCTTGGCAGTATGGGGATGATGTGCAGTTCAGCGATCAACCCCGACACTGGCAAGGCCATGTTTGAAAGTGGAGCGGGAACAGCTCCGACGCTTGCCGGGCAAGACAAGGCAAATCCGATTGGCCGCGTCCTCACCGCTGCTATGATGCTTCGGCATTTGGGAGCGATTAATGGCGCAAAAGCCATTGAGGATGCGGTTAAGAAAACCCTGCAGAATGGTTATCGGACTGGCGACATGTGCGCTGTCGGTTACACTGCATCGGGTACGACGGCAATGGGCAAATTAATCCTTTCTTATCTATAATCCGCAAGGATTCGCAAAGCGCTTTCTCCGCCTCGGAGACAGCGCTTTTTTTACAATTCAGTTATACACTTTTATTTCAAAAAATTTTCCGGTTTCGGAGGCGGCGCAAAGCGCCGCCTCCGAAATGGACGGCAAATTTGAAAAAAGTTTGATTGTGGAGCGGGATACGGGAGTCGAACCCGTCTTTCTACCTTGGGAAGGTAACGTTGA
>CAYHBW010000036.1:0-4906 GCA_964355085.1 uncultured Candidatus Saccharibacteria bacterium | reverse complement strand
AAGACCTCCGGAAACCTTGTAGGAATCGCCTCCGAATTTTCCTCCGGCATGCAAGGTGGTGAGAACTGTTTCCAAGGCGGATTTCTTGGTCTGCTTGTGGATTTCCACAGGAATTCCACGACCGTCATCATCAACACTGATCTTATTTCCAGGTAAAATCTCCACGCGGATATTCTTGGCGTGTCCGCCCATGGCTTCGTCGATTGAGTTGTCCACAACTTCCCAGATCAGGTGATGAAGGCCGGCAGTATCGGTCGTGCCGATATACATACCAGGGCGCTTCCTGACCGGATCCAGGCCCTCCAAAACATAGATATCTTTAGCCGAATATGATGATTTTTGCTCTTCTTCTTTTGCCATACCGGGTAGTAAGTCTGCGGTGCTTATCCGCAGAATCTGACTTTTTTTATTAATTATTTATTTAATCTACTTAGTGACTTTTCTTCTAACTGCCGGTCAGTAGAGCGGATAAATTAAGATTACAGCCGCAGATCTGCTACCTGGCTTAACTTAAAAAAGGCCGGGCCTTTTCTTGTTTATTTTTACCTTATAATTATATCAAA
Organism: uncultured Candidatus Saccharibacteria bacterium; assembly: GCA_964355085.1. GTDB lineage: Bacteria > Patescibacteriota > Minisyncoccia > UBA6257 > 02-FULL-45-10c > REEB48. The sequence continues at coordinate 4,343 of CAYHBW010000036.1, read as the reverse complement.
ATAAGCACCTGAATGCAATAAAAAAATACGAATAAAAACAGGGTTACTTGATTAAGGATATGTTCTTATATACGATATACCTGACAGTGAACGTTTCTTGAAAAATTGAATAAGGAGGTGGGCGATGAAGAAACTGGCAGTAATCACTTTCGCGTTTCTTGCGTTAACAATGGTTTCCGGATATTCCGCTGCTGATAATTCTGATAATGATCGCAAAGAAGAAGATTTGGACCCGAAATATGCGATAGATGGCTCAACTTTGACCATAAAAGCCAAATTCCTGAAGGAACTCTCTGAATCCTATGATTTACCTCCGGAATGGCCGGAAAAAATTTTGCAGAACAAGATTCCAATCCTGACTGTAAATGAAGCGGTCCGCAAGCTCAATGAAAGCGATAATTGGATGCAAGTCGGCCAAGGAAGAACTTCAATTTATCCAAGCGAGGGAATAAAGCCGACTGACTATCCATTAGTCATAGAGTTTGAAGGCGATGTAAGAAATTTCAATATCCGCATGTCTCGAAAGGACAAAAGAGGGATATCATACACCTTCGCTCTGAATCAAATTTACAAAAATAAAGAAGAGTTTATTTTACCGCTCCGAGAAGATCAGGTTCATAATAAAGCCCTGATACAGGACGTCACCTTAATGGATATACATGGAGATTTGATTAGAAAAGAAAATCTCCTTAAGGGAGAATTGGGAAATTATGCGCAATTTTTCATCAGTAATTCGGATTGGGATAAAAAAATAAAAATCAAAGCATTAATAGAATTAGCGAGAATGGACTACGTCCTATCCGAAGGACCATGGTCTGTTGATGAAAAACATTATGCGCTCATAAAATTTCAATTGAATCTAGTGATTTTGGAGGCCCAAGTGTTGAATCAATAAAACGGCAATAAAGCCGTTTTTTTTACGCCTAAATATCCGTTGCTTTTTTCCCCGAATAAAAGAAGATAATGGATGGATAAATCTTGAATTATCGAAGTTTGATTTAATTTAAAATTAAGTATAAATTAACAAAAGCATATTTATAGCACAATAAGGATAAATGGCAATGACTTGGTACATGTGGCGCGGAAAAAAGCTAAATAAATCAACCGATCTAAAAATTGTAAAGAAAATATTACAAAAACATGGCTGGACAGTTATCAAACACTACAAAGGAATTTTATTTGGCTGGTTTGAAACTGGAACAGAAGGAACAGTATGGACGCTTCAGGAAAACGGGGAAAAAGATTATGACGGCCTGCAAACGATTGAAGAGGGGGATTTTCTTAGAATTTACAATGGAAAGGGTAAAGTTATTTTCAGCAACTTTATCACAGCTGACTTAAAAGCCGGCTGGAAAGAATATCCTAAAAATCCCGGCCATGGCCAGCCATGCGCCCTTAACCGCTGGGTCCATTGGACGCAAAAAGGATGGAAGCCGGATAATTGGGCAATGCTCTTTTTGAAGGAGGATTTTGGCGAAAAACCTCTCCGAGCAGAACTAATTAAACCAAGCCGGCACAGGAATGAAATCAGACTTCTTAAGTTTATTCTCAGTCCTAAAAACAAAACACCTAAATAAGGTGTTTTTTACTATCTTAACTCCGCATCGAATTTTTCCATAACAGCCCGGTTGATCATCGCCATTTCCCTGTCGGCATCGGCGTCGGCCAGCGTGCGGTCTTCGGAACGGAAAACAATCCTGAATGTCAGACTTTTCTTATTGTCCCCGAGCTTTTCGTCCTGATACCAATCGATCAGATCCACATCCTCGACAAGCTTGGCGCTTACATTCTGCATCGTCGAAAGAATATCACCCACCCGGACGCTCTGATCAACCAGAACAGACATGTCGCGCGTGATAGCCGGATATTTCGCCAACGGCGCGAATTCCTTTTCTCCCACGGCTTCCAGAATCATCGCGCCGAGATCGATTTCCATTATTGCGCCGGACATCATGGACAAGGAACCTAGATAGCCGACGGGAACTCCGTCAAGTTCAATTCTCAACGCCTCCACCGGCTTGATATAACCGTCCGCATTATCTATCGGAATCAGGGCGTAATCAGTCGCACCCAACCTGGAAAAAATCATTTCCGCGATGCCTTTCATTTCCAAAATTCCGTCTTTTGCGGCAAGAACGGCGCCCAGAACGGTTTTTTCCTCCACTTTTCCGGATCTGTCCTGGAAAACATTTCCGATTTCAAAAATACGGACCTGATCCGAGAATTTCCGGTTTTCCTTAAGATTCTTAATGAGTCCTGAAGCGAGACTGTCCCGCAGCACCGCCAATTGCGCGCTCATCGGATTTTCCAACCTGGCTATTTTAGCTTCCCTGCTGCGTATTATTGCCGGAGAACGGTTGCAGTCGGTTTCAGAAACAAGGGAGTAATTATAAACCTCGCTGTAACCGGCGCTCGACAGAAAATTTCTGATCTGGTCCTTAAGTACTACGATATCCTCTTCAACAGCGATACCAAGCGCGACATGGGGCGGATTCGAAGGCAGATGTTCCAAACCTTTGAACCGGACAATTTCTTCAGCCAGATCTTCGATGTTCTGAATATCATTGCGGAGCAACGGCACTTCGACTTTTTTATTTACCCCGTTTGCGGGGCCTTTGATTGAAAATCCGAGTTTTTGCAGAAGCGAAGAGACTTCGGATTGCTTGAATTCCACGCCGATTAGGGAATTTATTTTTTTGATATCCAATGGCAGGATCTCCTTGCTCTGTTTTTTAGGATATAAATCCACGGGCGCATGGATTTCCGCTCCGGTAAGTTCCTGAAGAAGCATCAAAGCGCGCTTCATTCCTCTGGCAGCCAACTCCGGACTTAAAGGATGTGAAAATCTTACGGAAGCGTCGGTGCGCAAACCCAAGCGGCGGGAGGTCTTATATATGTTGGAACTTTCAAAACTGGCGGATTCAACCAGCAGTCTTCTGGTCGAATTGGAAACCTCGCCGGATTTCCCGCCTTTTATTCCAGCGATCGCCAACGGCTTATCCGCATCCGCGATAACAAGCACTTCTTCATCTAGATTGAACCTCTGATTATCAATGGTTTCGATTGTCTCCCCTTTTTTCGCGTTGCGTATTACCAACCCGCCCTTGACCTTATCCGCATCAAAAGCATGCATCGGCTGGCCGGTTTCAATCATCGCGTAATTCATTATATCCACGACATTATTGATGGAGCGGAGACCGCAGGCCGCCAAAGATTCCTTCAACCAAGCCGGGGACGGGCCGATTTTCACTTTATCGACATAAGCGGCCAGATACCTCTTACAAAGATTTTTATTCTTCAGATTCACACGGAAGATTCCCTGGTCCTTATGATCGAATTTCAAAGCTTGCTCCACGGGATCTTTTAAATTCAGTCCGAATGCTACGGCAACCTCGCGGGCGATTCCGATATGGGATGAAGCGTCGGAAAAACGGTTCGGCGTGACGGAAATTTCCAAAATGTCTCCCCCGATGTCAACAGTTTCAAAAGAATGCGAATTCAGCTTCTCCACAAGCTGTTCTCGGGTGTATTTCCCGGGCGCTATTTTTTTGATCAGATTATAAGAAAATTTCATGCTAAAACTGCTTTATGAATCTAAGATCTCCGGAGTAAAATAGACGGATGTCGGGAATATTGTATTTAATCATCGCGATTCTCTCCAAGCCGAGACCGAAAGCGAATCCCTGAAGATCGCGGGGATTGTAACCGGCTGATTCGAAAACTTTCGGATGCACCATGCCGGCGCCCATGACTTCTAACCAACCCGACTCCTTGCAAAGATTGCACGCCTGTCCGTCAGCGAGGCGGGCCTTTCCTCCGCATTTCACGCATTCTACGTCCACTTCCAGTCCCGGCTCAACGAACGGGAAGTAACTCGGGCGGAGACGGATGGCCACATTCTTCTTGAAAAGCCGGCGGAAAAATTCCTTAATCACGAATTTGAAATTCGCCAGACTCACATCTTTGCCGACCATCAGGCCCTCGACCTGATAGAAATTTATTTCATGCGAAGCATCGGTCGCTTCGTAACGGAATACCCGGCCGGGAACGATTATCTGGAACGGCGGTTTATGGTTTTCCATGTAACGGATCTGAACCGGCGATGTATGGGTGCGGAGCAGTAATGAATCTTTCTTCTGCCCTAAACCAGCCTTTTTTGAGGCTGGTCGGGCGAACGATCCGCTTTCAGCGGATTGTTTTAGCCAAAATGTATCCCACATATCCCGCGCCGGATGGTTTTTAGGGATATTAAGCGCGTCGAAATTGTAATAATCGGATTCCACTTCCGGCCCCTCGACAACTGAAAAATTCATGGCTTTGAAAATCTCTCGTATCTCCCGCTC
>CAYHBW010000035.1:0-5303 GCA_964355085.1 uncultured Candidatus Saccharibacteria bacterium | reverse complement strand
TTAATTAAGTCGGATAAATAAGAAACCTAACTATTAACGTATGGAGGAAAATAAGTCGGAGGAGAAGAAAAGAGATTATCTGATTCCGGTAAGTATTTTACTTTCGGCAATTATTATTGCCGTGGGATTGATTTATCGAGCTGGCGTTTCGGTCATTCCTGTTCCTAATTCAGTTCAAAATACCTTTAATTCGGACGATAGAACAGCAAATCTGTCGGTGAAATGGGAAGATTTGGGAGCGCAAATGATTAAGGCCGGCGTTATTGATCAAGCCAAATTCGAATCAGTTTATCCTGGAGGATTGAATGCTGAAGAAAAATCGCTTCTCTCTGGAACTGGTAATGGCGGTTTAAATATCACTAAAGCGAATGCCGGAATCATATTGAATCTTTTGTGGGCAATTGGTCTTTCCAATAAAAATCAAATTTTGGAAAATGGCCCAATGATGGATCCTCGTTATGGCGGAGCGGGTAATTTTGCTTCGACTGGTGGTTGGACGCTTTCTGTCGGTAATGCGATGAATCATTATTCTAAGCACAATTTCATTAATTTAACTCCGGAACAGCAAGCACTCGTGGAAAAGGTGTCTAAAAATATCTATCGTCCTTGTTGCAGCAACTCCGTGTATTTCCCCGACTGCAATCACGGTATGGCGATGCTGGGACTTCTTGAATTAATGGCGAGCCAGGGAGCGGATGAAGCGACGATGTATAGAAGCGCTCTTTTGGCAAATTCACTTTGGTTTTCGGATAATTATGCCAATATCGGTCAATATTTAGCCGAGAAGGGTGTGAATATGAATAATGTTCCACCGCAGAATATTTTAGGAGTGGAGTTTTCGAGTGCCGCCGGTTATCAAAAAGTGGTTGAGGCTCTAAAGCCAACCCAAAAAGACGGATCGTCCTGCGGAGTTCAATAAGATAATGAATACAAATTCTTCCACTCTCTCATTTCTTAAGGGACTTGCTGCTACCTTTATCCTGCTCGCAGTCTATTTTCTGGTTCTCACTCTCGTTTCGGGATGGCAATTTGCGGAAAGTCAGTTCGGACAGTTCTGGTATTTTATCGTGAGTTTGGCGCTGGGTTTCGGCATTCAGTTTGGGCTTTATGTCCACCTCAAATATTTGATCCATCACCGGGATCCTTCCGGAAAAATCGTGGCAGTGACCGGAACGACCTCCACGGCGGCCATGATCTCGTGCTGCGCCCATTACCTCGTGAACGTTCTGCCGATTCTGGGCGCGACCGGCATTGCGACAATCGCCGCGCAATATCAGATTGAGTTCTTCTGGCTCGGTCTCGCGTTCAATGTAGCCGGCATTGTTTTCATCGCGCGCCGAATTACAAAATTTAACCTTAAAGGTCAATCCATAAATAATTAGAAATTGAAAAACATGTTTAATTTTTTCAAACAAAAATGCCCAATCTGTAAGATGGAGCTCGAAAAAGGCAGGGATTATCCGGAAGAGTCCGGTAAAAAATTTTGTTCAGAAAGTTGCAAAGAGGAATATCGGAAACAGTTAGTCAAAGAACAATCAAATCAATCTCATGGTGGCTGTTGCCATTAAAAGCGAAGTCCCGCACCGAACTTTGTTCTGGTGCGGGGGTCGAGAAGTTTCGTTTAATCTTGAATAAAAATCATATGAACCAAAATTTAGGAAAGCTGGATAGGATTTTGCGGTTTGCGTTGGCAGTATGGTGGCTTAGCCCGCTGGCCCCGCAATTCAACGTTGAATGGGCCAATTGGCTCATTGCTATAGTTGGCTGGATTGCGCTTACCGAGAGTTTTCTCGGCTGGTGCGGGCTTCACCGTTTGTTCGGCATAGACAACAAAAATCAATAATGGAACTGCTTTTAAGCGCATCAATTATAGCGGCATTCATCGCCGGAGTGGCCGCCCTTTTCGCGCCCTGTTGCATTACCGTGCTTTTGCCGTCGTATTTTGCTTCCATCTTCCGCGAGCGCCGCAAGGTGTTTATGATGACTTTTATTTTCTTCCTGGGAATTCTCACAGTCTTTCTCCCGATTGGGTTGGGGGCGGCGGCACTCGGCAAATTCTTCAGCCGGTATCATAACGTGGTGTTCGGCATTGGGGGCATCTTCCTCGCTGTACTGGGGACGATCATCCTTATCGGTAAGCATTTTTCATTGCCGTTTCAGGTGCATCCGGCACTTAAAAAACACAACGCGGCTTCGGTGTTCGTGCTTGGTATATTTTCGGGAATCGCCACTACTTGCTGCGCGCCGGTGCTTGCGGGAGTGCTCGCCCTTGCCGCTCTTCCTGGTTCTGTATTCTGGGGTGGCATCTACACCTTGAGTTATGTTTTTGGGATGGTTGCGCCCCTATTTTTGATCTCACTTTTCCTTGATAAGATAAATTTTGAACAAAAATTTCAAAAAACTTTCAATAAGCCAGTTCAATACCGATTGGGCGGCAAGGAAATAAGCATTACCGTTTCCGAGGCGGTATCAGGCATCACTTTCCTTGCCATGGGCGTTTTGATTCTTTATCTCGCGTTTACCAACCGGCTTTTTATGCAGGCCGGAGGATATCAAACAGATATTAATATCTACCTTACAAAGGTCTTACAATCGATAAGCGGCGTTGTGCAGGCGATTCCTGAATATGTATGGGCACTTTTACTGGTTCTAATTATTAGTGGAATCATCTGGCGCGTCGTTCGCCAACTCAATAAAGAAAAAAATGAGGAGAAGCGATGATAAATCGATAATTAATCAATAATTTAAAAAATCATGGACAAAAAAATAAGCGTTTCTACAGTCGTTATCGCAGCGGTGATCGTTGCCGCAGTAGGCCTTTTGATCTGGGGCGGGAGTAGGAATAAAACCATCGCGCCGGCGGTGGATAAGCATGGCCATCCTATAGCCGCAAATGTTTCTGCCGTGCCGCTCGATGCATTTATAGATAAACCGTCGCCAGATTTCTCTTTAGCCGACAGGGATGGGGAAGTATATTCCTTGAGCGAATTGCGGGGCAAAAGCATCATTCTTTTCTTCAACGAGGGGTTAATGTGTTACCCTGCCTGTTGGAACCAAATTGCCGCGCTGGCCAAAGATGAGCGATTCAACAATACCGACACCGTTGTTTTATCGGTGGTCGTGGACTCGCCGGGAGAGTGGCAAAAGGCGATTGAGCAAATGCCGGAGCTTGCGAAAGCCACGGTCGTTTTCGATAAAAATGCGGCGGTATCTAAACAGTTCGGCATGCTCACAACCGCGTCCTCAATGCATTATGGGTCGCTTCCCGGCCATTCTTTCATACTGATCGATAAAGAGGGGGTAATCAGGCATATCTTTGATGACCCGAATATGAGCATCCATGATGATCAATTGGTCGCAGAAATCAATAAACTAAGTAAAAACTAATGAATGAAGCATTTCCTGCCTATGGCCTTTGGCCGCTTGTCATCATAAGTTCTCTGGGGCTCATTATATTTGCGGCAAGTTTTGTCCGACCTAAAACATCGCGGGATTGGCGGTCGCTCGGCGTATTTTCGGCGTTTATCGTTGCCTTGTTTGTGGAAATGTATGGATTTCCGTTGACCATCTATCTCGTATCCGGATGGTTGGTGAAAAATGTGCCCGGCATTGACCCATTGACCCACAATTCCGGCCATCTCCTCGAAGATTTTCTTGGATGGGGAGGTGATCCGCATTTCGGGCCGTTCCACATTGTAAGCTACATCCTGATCTTCTATGGATTCGTGCTTCTGGCTAATGCTTGGAAAGCGCTCTATAAAGCACAACGCGACCATAAGCTTGCAGTAACTGGTCTGTATGCTCGTATCCGCCATCCGCAGTATGCGGGGTTTGTTCTTATTATGCTCGGATTCCTGTTTCAGTGGCCCACCTTACTTACTCTCATAATGTTCCCGGTGCTCGTATGGATGTATGTGCGCTTGGCGCGAAGTGAAGAAAAAGAGTCGCGCGCGACGTTTGGAGGGGAATGGGATGCCTATGCGCAACATACGCCCGTTTTCATCCCACGCTGGCGAAAAGATGGCACTGCCCGGTACTCATGATAAAATGATGACTAAGATATTATGTTCGGTCGCAGAAATCAATAAACTAAGTAAAAATTAAAAATGAACAATAAAAAACACGCGCCTGAAAAAGAAAATTTGAGAGAGGGCGGCGAAATTATTTATATCTGTCCAATGCATCCGCAGGTTCGGAAGAGCGAACCGGGACGTTGCCCCGCCTGTGGCATGGAACTCATTCCCTCCGCCGCTAAAGCCATGGCGGGTAAGCTAGAAAAGAAAATGGATGGCCACGAGGGGCACGATATGCAAAAAATGCCTGTCCCGAGCGGAACCGAGGGGAGCCACGCCGACCACGAAGCGGCGATGACTAATCCGCAAATTGCGAAGGCAATGGAGAGGGATATGAGCCGCAGATTTTGGATATCTTTCCTCCTCGCAATCCCGATTTTTCTCTATTCACCGGTGGGAGAAGCAGTGCTCGGATTAAAATTGCCGTCGCCAATTCCGATCAACTGGCTCTTGCTCATTCTTACGACACCTATTGTTTTTTGGACGGGCTCCATCTTCATAACCGGCACTTACTATTCGTTGAAGGCGAAGAAGCTCAATATGGCGGTCTTGATCGCTACCGGCGTATTGGCGGCATATCTTTTCAGTGTGCTTCTGACGTTGATCCGACCGGAAAGTGAGACCTTTTACGAGGCCGCGGCGCTTCTCGTAACCTTCGTTCTCTTCGGCCATTGGATGGAAATGAAATCCCGGCGCGGCACTTCCGAGGCGTTGCGAGCATTATTTGATTTGGTGCCACCCAAGGCGACGGTCATTCGGGACGGTCGCGAAATAGAAATCCCCAGCGCCGAGATCGTCCACGATGATGTGATCGTGTTACGGCCCGGCGACAAGGTGCCGGTCGACGGCATCATTATCGAAGGAGAGACGACCATAGACGAATCGCTCGTGACCGGCGAATCATTGCCGGCCAGCAAAAAATCCGGAGACAAGGTTGTGGGCGGCTCGGTGAACCAGAACGGAGCGGTAAAATTCCAGGCAAAGCAGGTTGGATCGGAAACGGTTTTGGCCCAAATCATAAAATTGGTGGAAACGGCGCAAAATTCAAAAGCGCCGGGACAGCGACTGGCTGACAAGGCCGCCGGAGTTTTGGTGGTGGTCGCGATCGGTTCTGGGCTGGCCGCATTCTTCGGGTGGTATTTTATTGCGGGCGCCGGAATTCTGACCGCCCTGACATTTGCCGTATCAACGGTCGTCATCGCTTGCCCGGATGCGCTGGGCTTGGCCACC
>CAYHBW010000034.1:0-5379 GCA_964355085.1 uncultured Candidatus Saccharibacteria bacterium | reverse complement strand
CGGGAAGCCGAATGCGAAGATGCATGTCGGCGGAAGTCCTATCGGCCTTTCCATGACTCGCCTCCTTTTATCGAATCTGACTTACTCTACTTATTATACACTAAAATACATATTTTGTCAATTCAACCGTGGCGTATTTCGGCAACGTCCCCGTCTTGGAAAACATACTCTTTTCCTTCAAGGCGCAAAGTCCCCTTTTGTTTGGCTTTTGACCAGGACGTCGCTTCGATGAGTTTTTCCCAATTTATGACTTCCGCGCGGATGAATTTCTTTTCAAAATCGCTGTGGATTGCGCCGGATGCTTCCGGAGCTTTGGCTCCGTTGCGGATAGTCCAGGCGCGGGTTTCGTCTTCTCCCGTCGTGAAAAAGCTGATCAGACCGAGGATTTCGTAGGCCTTCTTAATCAATCCGCTTAAGTCAGGATTTTGCGCCAGATCCACGACGACATAATCCGCGCCGAGATTTTTTATCTTTTCCGCAAGCGCCGCAGGGACATCTTCCGGTTTTCCGTTTAGCAGATAGATCTGGGGCTTGATGGTCAGAAGATTCAGAAGGCGGACTTTTTCGTTTTCGCGGACATCGGCGAATTCTTTTGTGAAAAGCATTTTCCCCTGCTCCAAAGCGAGCTTGGCTTTCTGAAGCGTGGCGAGATCTTCCCGGGCGCCTTTGACGTTATTGCGGGCTTCGGTTTCGACTTTTTTGAAATTCTTTTCAACCGTATCAAGATCTTTCAGCATCAGTTCGGCGTTGATGATGTCCATATCGCGGATCGGATCTACGGAATTTTCCACATGGATGATTTCATCAGACGGGAAACAGCGCAATACTTCCACGATGGCGTTGGTTTCGCGGATATGGGTGAGGAATTGGTTGCCGAGACCCTCCCCTTCGCTCGCGCCTTTGACCAGTCCGGCGATGTCATAAAATTCCACGATAGCCGGGATTTTCTTTTTTGACTGGCTCATGGCCGTAAGCTTGTCCAGGCGTTCATTCGGAACTGCAACTACGCCCACGTTCGGATCGATTGTTGCGAACGGATAATTGGCGATCAGGATGTCGTTTTTGGTAAGCGCCTTGAAAAGCGTGGATTTGCCGACATTCGGCAATCCGACGATGCCCATTGAGAGTTTCATATTGTATAAAAATATCACAATTTATATTTTAAATCAAAGAAGTTCATGTTATAATGACTCTGTTCTTTGAACATGTGAAAAAGCAATGGCGCTTGAGATAGAGCGTAGATTTCTTGTCAGGCCGGGATTTTCGGAAAAACATCTCCCGATGTCATTGGTTACCAAGGAATTGTCAGTATGGCAGGCATATCTTAAAAAGATATCGAAAGGATCCGGAAGCCGGAGAATTAGGATGGTTTTTGATCGGCGGAAAAATATCGTCAAATATTTTTACACCGAAAAGCAATCAACGGATGATCCTGCGGTAAGGATTGAAAATGAAAGAGAGATAAGCAAAGAGGAGTGCGACGGTCTTAAATCGGAGATGGATCCCAATCGTGATGCAATAAATAAGAGCCGTTATTGTTTCAGGTATAAAAACCAAGATTTTGAATTGGATTTTTTTTCAGCCCCGATGAGAGCCGATGGCCTCATAATTCTTGAGATTGAAATGGATAGATCTGACAGCAGGGTTGAGCTACCTGATTTCATACCTATTGTGGCGGAAATCACCGGATGCCTGTCAAACAGCGATATCGCAAAACGGCTATGAAACAGCCGTTTTTTATTTGATATATATCATTATTTATTGTATTATATATTCGGTACATAGACAGCAAAAAAGGAGGAATGGACCATGATCAAAGTGCGCTTTTGGGGAGTCCGTGGAAGCGTTCCTGCGCCTCTTGCCGGGAATGCGGTCGAGGAGAAGCTTAAGATGTTATTTCGTGATTTTCTGGCGTCCGGACGGTCCGACTGGGAAGCTTTTCTGGCGGAGCAGCCGTTCTGGAAACGATCGACCTACGGCGGGAATACTTCCTGCGTGGAGATGATGGCCGGAGATAAAAGAATCATATTCGATCTTGGAACCGGCGTGCGCGAATTGGGAGCGACTCTCATGAAGGAGATGTTCGCTAAGGGCGGGTTGGATACCACAATTCTTCTATCACATGTCCATTGGGATCATATACAGGGGCTTCCGTTTTTTTCGCCTTTGTATATAAACAATCATCTTACCGGCATCAATAACAAGATGCATTTTTACGGAGGAACGAACTGGATGAAGCCGGCCGGCGAGTGCTTGGAGGCGCAGATGACTACCCCTTCATTCCCTATTACATGGGAATACATCAAAAAAATCATCGGAGAGCTGAAGACTAATGATGTTTTCGACGGCCTTCAGTTTGCGGTCGGCGACGCCCAGGTGCGGGCCAGTCAACTGGATCATCCGCAGGAAACTTACGGATATCGGGTCGATTACAACGGTACAACCGTCGTGTACGCGACCGATAACGAGCCGAGGAATCCCCTGCATCCGGATCCTGCCCTTCTCCGTCTGGCTAAAGAAGCCGGTCTTTTGATCATCGACTGCCAATACACGCAGGACATTTATGAAGGCAAAGTCGGCGGAGTCTGCAGACAGCGCTGGGGCCATTCTTATCCAGAGGCCGTTGCGCAAGTTGCGGTTCAGGCCAAGGTTAAGAAAATGGCTCTTTTCCATCACGATCCGGCTTCTAATGATGAAGCCATTCATAACATGGAAGTTTATACCCGGAATCTGATCAGAGAATTAGGAGGCGGAACCGAAGTCTTTTCAGCTCATGAAGGGCTGATCTTGACCTTCTGATATGTCAGCCCCCAAGTCCGAAACGGATACGGGGGCTTTTTATTTCTCTTGAGCCGAAGGCGCGGGAATAACCCCGCCATCGGCGGGGTGAAGCTACTAATCCTGCCTATCGGCAGGTACCCCGAGTGTAAGCCCGGGGAGCTTCATATAATTCCCATAAGTTCCTCCAATATGTCGTGCGGAATCGGGATTTCTTTACCCCGCTTTGTGATCCCGGGATATCTCCAGGCGGAAATTATCCGTATTTTTCTGGCTTCGAACTTCCCACTTTCAACTTTCGACTTCTGCGCGTACATCACCCACAACTCCTCCTTTTTATTCGGCTTATCATTGCGCTTCATCACCGCCAAGGTATCAGGGGCAATCCCTTCTTCTTTGCGGTCCGGACTCCGCAGGATGGATTTGATCTTTTGTTCGGAGATGCGGTAAAAAAGCATCTTATTTTTTACATGTGTCGTCCAGGAATGACTCCTGTCGTCTTTCGGGAATCTGAACAGCATAAAAGTTATATGGCACTCATTCGCCCGAATGATGGATATAAGAAATTGCGCTTTTCGACTCAAGATTAAGATTGCCGGAAATCCCGTAGTAGACATTCTTGCTTCTTTGGTCTTTTTTCAGGACATCAATATGGAAAAGTTGCATCAGATGTCGTGATGTAGCTTTAAGCGAAAGATTGATCTTATCTGCGATTTCAGAAACCGACAATTCTCCTTTTTTGAGAAGCAGTTTAATAATTTGAATCCGTCTTTTATTCCCTAATACCCGGAATAATTTTTCTAATTCTTTCGCGCGCATAATGTGGAAATTATATTCCAATTTTCGGATAAATGCAAAGCGTGTCATAGGACTCATTCGCGCGAATGAGTCCTATGACATTTTCCAGTAATATTTACGGGTTGGACGCATATTTTTCTGATATAATACAGTGTATGCAGATTCAAAAGATTTCCTCATTTTTTCAGCGGGCGATATTGGCATTCATCGTTGCCTTCGCCGCGTCTTCAATGCTGTCCGCGGCTCGCGGAGATTCGGCTATTTTCGATGAGACCGCTCATATTGTCGCCGGGTACAATTATGTCCGGAATATGGATTATCGTTTCAATCCTGAACATCCGCCGCTCATCAAGATGCTGTCCGGACTTCCTCTGGCTTTCGAGGATCTGAATTTTTCAACTGGAGAAGGATACTGGAGCGGAGTGAACGAGCAGTGGTGGGCCGGGAACGCTTTTCTGTATAAATCCGGAAATGACGCTGACAAGATTATTCTTTCCGCGCGTATCGGTCCGATTGCCGTGACTTTGATGCTCATAGTTTTCACTTATATTTTCGCGCTCGAAATTGTCGGCCGATGGTGGGCTCTTTTGCCGGCGTTCCTGACCGGATTCTCTCCTATCGTCCTGGCGCACGGCCATTATGTCACAACGGACACCGGAGCGGCTCTCGGCGCGATGCTGGCTATTTTTTATTTTGTCAGAGGCCTCCTCAATCGCAACGGGAAAAATCTGATATCTGCCGGATTGGCGTTCGGATTCGCGCAAGCTGTCAAGTTTTCTTCAGTTCTTCTGATTCCCCTTTTCATATTTCTTTCTCTCGCATATTTTGGGGTCACGGTTTTTCATGAATGGCCTTCGGTGATATCTGAAGACAGATTTCGAAAATTCTTCAGGAAATTCCGGGAAATTTCTTTATCACTGATTGGGACAGTTTTTATCGGCTATGCCATGGTGGTATATCCGCTTTATCTTTATTCTGTATGGGATTATCCGGTCGAAAAGCAGGTCGCGGACACGGAATTCTTGCTTCAGAATTTCGGATTCCGCCCGGCGGCATCTCTGGATATCCGGATGTCCGGCAATGAAATTCTCCGCCCTTTCGCCCAATATCTATTGGGCGTGCTGATGGTTTTCCAGAGGCAGGCCGGCGGGAACGGCGCTTTCTTTCTCGGACAGCTTTCTTCGCATGGCTGGTGGTATTACTTCCCTCTGATTTATCTGATGAAAGAATCCTTGCCCGCCCTTTTCTTTGTCCTGATCGGCGGAATCCTCGGCATCTGGAGATTCTTTTCCGGATGGCGCGGATCTTTGCGGGATTCGCTTAATGTCATGATGGAATTCGTGAGCGTCAATTTCTTGGAATTTTCCATGATTTCTTTTGTCGCAATTTATTGGGCCTCGAGTATTTCCAGCCCTTTGAATATCGGCGTGAGGCATATTCTTCCGACACTTCCGTTCTTTTATATTTTGGCAACCAGGGCGATAAAGAGATGGTTTGCGGCCCGGCCGGCGGAAATTGAATTGAATTTCCGGGATAAGATTCTTAATCTGATGAATGCGGTTTTCAGCGTCTGGGTGAAGGCGTCTATCGTAAGTCTGACCGTCATTTGGCTGATATTGGAGACCTCACTTGTTTCGCCGAATTTCCTTTCGTATTACAGCGGACTTTACGGATGGCGGGAAAACGGATTCCACAATGCGACGGATTCCAATTTCGACTGGGGGCAGGATTTAAAGAGATTGAAGGAATGGACCGACACGCATCTCGGATCTGATGAAAAAATCGCCGTGGATTATTTCGGCG
>CAYHBW010000033.1:0-6487 GCA_964355085.1 uncultured Candidatus Saccharibacteria bacterium | reverse complement strand
CCTCTTTTTGGGGGAGGAAGGCGGGGATGACGTCAAATCAGCATGGCCCTCTGATGCCCTGGGCTACACACGTGCTACAATGGCTATGACAATGGGTTGCCAAGCCGCAAGGCGGAGCTAATCCCATCAAAGATAGCCTCAGTTCAGATTGAGGGCTGCAACTTGCCCTCATGAAGTCGGAATCGCTAGTAATCGCGGATCAGCTATGCCGCGGTGAATACGTTCTCGAGTCCTGTACTCACCGCCCGTCACTTCAGGGGAGCCGGAAATACCTGATGCTTCGCTTCGCGCGGGGTTAGGGTAGTGTCGGTGACATGGAAGAAGTCGTAACAAGGCACGCGTAGCGGAAGCTGTGCGTGGATCAATTAAATTTAAATATAATACTTCGGTATTATATTGTAGCGATCGCATCCGCAAGGATGCAGAAGGTGTTAGTCGTGGAGCCTTAAGTCACGATTCTTGTACCTCGTTAAATCGGGGCGCATGGAGGGGCAACTAGAAAGTTTTTGTTCTTATCTAAGTTATATAACATCGGACAAAAAATACCTTCTGCTTACGGCAGAGGGCTATTTTTGTTTCTTGAGGATTATTTCTGTCCGTTGGTGAAATTCGGAGAAATTTTCGATCATGCGCGATTCCGGAGTGGTGGGGATTTAAAATAAAAAAAGACACCTTACCGGTCAGGGTGGTGTCCTTGATCCTCCTTCTGTTTTTTTTCGAGCGCATCGGCGATTCTTTCAATTGCCGCACATATCCGTCCGAGATATACGACTCCTCTCGCGAGAATCACGCTGATGGATACCACGACTATGGTGGCTCCTAAAAATATCAGGCAGATTGCCAGAACACTGGCTTCGATTCCGAACATTGGCGATCCGATTCCGATGATTGTCCTACAGATATTTTATGGATTAAACATCCTTATGTCAATCCGATATTGGTTGAGGACGCCGTTATCTGTTATAATTCAGATTAATAAATTTTATGAGCAAAGTCCTGCTGATTGAAGACGATCCGTTTCTATCCTCGCTTCTCGGGAATCGCCTGAAGAGGGAGGGCTTTGACGTTCTTAGTGTTAAATCCGGGAATGAGGCCGTGAAGTCGCTCAAGTCTTTTGTTCCGGATCTTGTCCTGCTCGATCTCATCCTTCCGGGAAAATCCGGATTTGAAGTCCTGGAAGAAATGAAGGCCGACCCACAGGCGCCGAAAGTTCCGGTGGTCGTCATTTCCAATCTCGGCCAGGAATCCGATCTGGCGCGCGGCAGGGAACTCGGCGCAGTTGATTACATAATCAAGGCCAGGACGACAATCGATGACATGGTTCAGAAAGTCCGTGATTTTCTTTCCCAGCCCAAGTAGTCAGTTTTGTCCATAGTTCTTTCGTTTTTTGGTTTTTCAGTTTTATTTTTCCCTGTCTGTCCGCTATGCTATAATTATAATAAGAAATAAGTGGTGCATTCATTATGAAAATCCACCAAAAGGGATTCACATTACTTGAATTGATAATAGTCATAGGTATTCTTGCGATTCTCGGTTCTGTCGCCGTTTTGGTGCTGAACCCGGCCGAGCTTTTCCGCCAGGCGAGGGACTCTTCCCGCGTCCAGGATTTGAGCAATATCGCTTCAGCCATGGGCCAGTATATTTCATCGGTTTCCGGCTTTGATTTGAACGGGACTTCTTTCGCCAACGCGGAATGCGCTTCCGGACCGGGCGGAAAAGTTTATGTTTACGCGAATCCGACTACGCAGAGCTTTGCGAACAGAGGCGGCGGATACGTCATCACGGCGTCCAGAATCATTGACGGCAGCGGCTGGATGCCTGTCCCGTTCAGCGATATGACGACCGGTTCGCCTATAGCTATTTTGCCGGTTGACCCGACAAATTCCGGAGACCTTGTGTACCGCTATGCCTGTGCCCAAGGACCGGCTACTTTTGAATTGAATGCCACCTTTGAAAGTGAAAAATATACTGTCGGAACTGACGATAAGCTTACAAAAGACGGGGGGGATAACGATAGTTTTTATGAGGTCGGTACTGATCCCGGACTGGATTTTTAAGTTATTCACATCCGGGGTTAGGATTTTGGATTCAGCGTATGGTATAGTATGAATACGTTAAAAATAACATTAAATAATTATGTCTAAAGGTTTTACATTACTCGAGCTTATAATTGTTATCGGTATTTTGGCTATTTTAGGAACTGTTTCTGTTTTAGTATTGAATCCTGCCCAGCTTTTCGCCCAGGCCCGCGATACCACCCGTATCCAGGACTTGGCGACTTTGAACAGCGCGATCGGTCTTTATATTTCTTCCGGCGGTTCTGATTTGGACGGATCAGGAGCGTGCGGCACGAATTGCTGGTCTTCCATAACTGGTTTGGCGGCCAGTTGCGGAGCAAGACACACGGCAGCGACAAACATAGAATCGGTTTCAAGACTCACTACCGGAGCCGGTTGGCTTCCTGTAAATTTCGCCACTGGTGTTCCAGGAGGATCCCCGATAGCTTCATTACCTGTCGATCCTTCCAATACTACGACTTATTACTATTCTTATTCATGCAGCAGCGCTTTAACTACTTATGAATTGAACGCGAATCTCGAAAGCACTCGCTATACCAGCGGCGCGGATAATCGCGAGATTATTGACGGAGGAGACAGTGATACCATATACGAGATTGGCACTGCTGCAGGATTAACTCTGTAATTTCTTTTGATGTCAGTTGTTGTGATAATATTCCTGGCAATTTTATTTATATTGCAGTTGTTCATGCAAAAAGACCGGCTCAATCAGGCCGGATTTTTGTTTTTTACCGCATCGTTAGTGCTGGTTTTCGGATTTGCCGCATTTAATTCCTGGCAGCAGTTTGCACTCTGGCAATCCGGCGAGCGGACAAAGTTTCTTCTGCCTCCCTACCAGAGTTTTGATTATTTCGTTTACTACGCCCGTTACCATTTTTTCAATCCATACCTGGTATCTCTTCTGATGGGCGGGGCGTTATTTTATGGAGCGCAAAAACTTAACAGAAAATACGGAGAAAGGTTTTTCGAGGCGGTTGAGCCGTATCTGCTGCTGATTTCCTTATTTTTATCCGGAACTCCCGGCTGGATGGCCTATTTGATAATATTTTTATCTATTTATCTGGTTTTAAATCTTTTACTTACTTTTTTTCACTTTGTCATTCCGCACCTGCCTGCGGCAGGCAAGCTTGAGGAGTTTATCCGCCGACCGGCGGAGAATTCAGATTCTTCCAGTCATTCTGAGCTTCGCGAAGAATCTGATTCCGAGATCCTTCACTCCGCTCAGGATGACAGCGTAAATGCCCCCATTATTCAAGGAAAAAAAGAGTTACCTCGTATTCCACTGTTTTACCTTTGGATACCTTCGGCGATTTCCACTATAATTATAAGTAGATGGTTGGCGACTTTGCCAATGTGGCAAATCATGAAGTTTTAAGTTGAAAGTTATAAAGTTCATAAAGTAGGCCTTACCCCATTAGATAATCGAAATATATAATACAGGAAGTAATTTAAAATATTATGCAGATTTTTACATATAGCGATTCTTCCTTGATATCTAACGGGGTGCTCGATTTTACAACCAATCGGGCTTCGTTAAAATTAACTTGCCCTCTTGGGTAAAATCGGCATGCAAATCCCAAACGACAAATTGAAAGAACTGCTGATCGCCGAAGGCCTGATTGCCTCGGAAGATTTTGATAAGGTAGTTCTGGAAGCCGCGCGCATGGAACAGAATATTCCGGATATCCTCATATCCAAGAGAATAATGACCAAGGAATATTTCAGCGAGCTTCTTGGGAATTATTTCGGCGTCAAGAAGGCGAATCTTTCCCCGCAGAACGTGGACGAGGCGATACTGCATCTTCTCCCGGAGGATGTTTCAAAAGATAAGCGCGTGGCCGCTTTCCAGAGGGAGCCGGACGGATCGATATCTGTCGCCATGGAGGATCCGAGCGATCTTGAGGCGACTGAATTTCTGCGCAGATATCTGAACTCGGAAATCCGTCCATACCTTGCTTCGTCAAGCGACCTTAATTTCGCCCTGTCCCTTTATTCGAAAGGCGGCGCTGAAGATTTCAGGAAACTGATCGAGGAAAATGTGTCTGCGACGATGCGTTCGCGCGCCACCGGAATAGACGAGGCGGCTCAAGATCTTCCGATCGTCGCCATAGTGGACAATATCGTCGCTTACGCGGCGACGACCAGGACTTCAGATATCCACATGGAGATTTTTGAAGACACTCTTCTTGTAAGATTCCGCATAGACGGCGTCCTACGGGAGATTTTGCGTCTGCCTAAAGAAGTCCACCCTTCGCTTACCGCCCGCATCAAACTTCTGGCCGCTTTGAAGCTGGATGAACATTCCAAGCCGCAAGACGGAAGATTCCGGCAGAAAATAGGCCGGGATTACATCGATCTCCGCGTTTCAATCATCCCGACATTTTACGGTGAGAAGGTGGAAATGCGTCTTCTTGCCGGAACCCAGCGGCCGCTCGCTTTCGAGGAAATCGGCATGCTTGAGGATACGGTCCAGATAATCCAGGAAAACATCAAGAAAACTTTCGGCATGATCTTGATTTCCGGTCCGACCGGTTCCGGTAAGACCACGACTTTGTATTCCGTCCTGAATACTCTGAATAAACCGGAAGTGAACATAGTGACCGTGGAAGATCCGGTGGAATATAACATCAAATACGTGAATCAGACACAGATCAATCCTTCGGCCGGCATCACTTTCGCGAGCGCTCTCCGATCCATTCTGCGTCAGGATCCGAATATAATCCTCGTCGGTGAAATCCGCGATGAAGAAACCGGGGAAATTTCCGTCAACGCCGCCCTGACCGGACACTTGGTTCTCTCCACTGTCCACACGAACGACGCGCCGACCGTTATTCCGCGTCTTTTGGATATGAAAATCCAGCCGTTCCTCGTGGCGGCGGTTCTGAATCTTGCGATGGCCCAGCGTCTTGTGGGCAGGATCTGTTCCGATTGCATCGAGTCGTATAAGCCGGACGATGCTATAATACAGATAATAAAAAGCCAGATGAAGGATCTTGGCGCGGAAGAATACAAGCCGACCAAAGTTTTTTATCACGGAAAAGGATGCAATAAATGCGGCCATAGCGGTCTCCGCGGACGTATCGGGATATTCGAGACTATGAACGTGGATGAAGAGATCCGGAAATTCATAAGTGAGAACGAATTTTCGCTGGACGGATTGCGGAAACTTTGCCGGAAGAAGGGGATGATAACCATGTTTGAAGACGGAGTCCGGAAAGTCGAGCGGGGGATGACAACGATCGAGGAAGTATTGAGAGTTATCCGAGAATAGTTATTTAGTAAATTGGTTAAGTGGTTAATTTGATTGTAGAATTAGAATATTAATCTCCTGACCAACTAACTAATCAACAATCTAACTAGCTAACTAAAATGCGCTTTCATTACATAGCATCGCAGGCGAACGGCAAAGTTACGGAAGGAGAAATGGACGCATCCTCTCCTGATGAGGTTTTGCAGTCCCTGGTGAGCAAGGGGCTCCGTCCGATTTCCATCAAGTCGGTGAAAACCGGGTTAGGAAGCAATTCTTCAATTTTCGGGCAGACGATAACCGTTTCCGACAAGATCTTCCTGACCAGATATCTTTCCCTGATGCTTAAATCCGGAACGGATCTTTTCAGCGCCATCAACATTCTCATAAACGATTTCGATAAACCGACGATCAAGGCGCTTTTGATGGAGATCCGAGCGAATTTGGAAAAAGGGAATCCATTTTATACTACTTTCACGAATTACCCTAAATATTTCAGTCCTGTTTACATTAATCTTGTCAAAGCGGGGGAGGTATCGGGAAATTTGAGCGATGTTCTCGATAATTTGAGCGTTTCACTCGGAAAGGAGCAGGAATTGCGGAATAAAGTCCGCGCCGCCCTCATTTATCCGGTCATCCTCCTATCCCTTTCATTCTTGATGCTTCTTCTACTTGTGACTTTCGCCCTTCCGAAAATCGCCGGAATTTTCACCGGAACCGGATTCACTCCGCCGCTTTTTTCCAGGGTGGTTTTCACTGTCGGCCTTACGCTGAATAAATACGCCGTCATTGTTTTCCCGCTTGTCGGTTTCGGCGCCGCCGGGATCTGGTATTTTTTCTCGAGAACATATTCCGGAAAACAGGTTTTGGAATTCATCAGCGCCCGTTTGCCGGTGGTTAGGGATGTCGTTGATCGTCTGGCTCTCCAGCGCTTCGCCAGCACGCTCTCATCTTTGATGAAAGCCGGCCTTCCGATAATCGAATCCATCGAAATCACCGCCGATGCCGCCGGTTCGGACAAGCTTAAAACCAGCCTTCTTAAGATTTCCAGGGAAGGAATTTCCAAGGGTCTTACCATAGGAGAAGCGTTCAGGCGCGAAGCTGTTTTCCCTCTGGTTGTGACCAATTTGATAGCAATTTCTGAAAAAGCCGGACATATCGA
>CAYHBW010000032.1:0-7683 GCA_964355085.1 uncultured Candidatus Saccharibacteria bacterium | reverse complement strand
GCACGACCCAACCTGCGCTCCAGGTTGAAATCTGCTCCAGCTGCCACCCGTTCTACACCGGCAAAGAAAACCTCATCGACACCGCCGGAAAAGTTGAGAAATTCCGAGCCCGACGTGAAAAAGCGGCCACCAAACCGAAAGCGGCAAAGAAACCGAGAGTGAAGAAGAATAAGAAAGCTTAGCTTTTTAAGAAAAAATTATCATGAATAATGAATCATGGTATTTTTTCAATTTGCCTAATTCATAATTCTTACTTCATAATTCATATATGGAAAATATACAAAAACTCATGCTGGAAATCAGAGCCGGAGCAGGCGGAGATGAGGCGTCTATTTTTGCCGGAGATCTGGCCAGAATGTATCAGCGCTATGCCGCAGATCAGGGCTGGAAATTCTCAATTCTCGATACAAGTCCGGGAACAATCGGCGGATATAAGACCTTCATCAGCCGGGTTGAGGGACCGGGAAGTTTTGAAGCTTACAAAAATGAATCCGGAGTCCATCGGGTCCAGCGCGTTCCGAAAACCGAAAAATCCGGCCGCGTCCATACTTCCACAGCAACCGTGGCGATTTTGCCGTTCGTGGAACCAAAAGAAGTGAATATCAATCCGAATGACCTGGAAGTCACCTTCTCCAGAGCCGGCGGTCCTGGCGGACAGAATGTGAACAAAATCGAAAGCGCTGTCCGCATACTGCATAAACCGACCGGTATCGTAGTCTCCTGCCGGGAAGAACGGAATCAACACGCGAACCGGGAACAGGCCATGGAAGTCCTGCGGGCAAAACTCTATGAAATGCAGAAAAGTAAGGAATTCGGGGACATCACCAGCGCCCGCCGGGAACAGGTCGGAACCGCCGACCGATCGGAGAAAATCCGCACTTACAACTTCCCCGACGACCGCATCACCGACCACCGCTTCAATGTGAAAGTCCATAACGTCGAAGAGGTGCTTAATGGAAACTTCGGAGCAATACTTAAGAAAATGAATAGGAACAGTAGCTAGTAGTTGTCATCCTGAGGCAAGCCGAAGGATCTCGAATAAGATTCTTCGCAAAGCTCAGAATGACGACCCTATGTCATCCTGAGGCATAGCCGAAGGATCTCATTGTCATTCTGAACGCAGTGAAAAATCTCAACCTGATAAATCCCTGAAGTCCGGGTTGAATTGTTTTATCAGATTAATCTTTTTCAGTCTCGTCCATCCTTTGATTTTCTTCTCAGCTGAAATAGCATCTTGCGGACTGGAAAATAATTCGTAATACACTAATTTATTCAAATTATATCTGGAAGTGAATCCTTGAATAAGCTTATTTTTATGTTCGTAAACTCTTCTGTCCAGATTACTCGTCACGCCAACATATAAGACTGTATTTAATTTATTCGTAAGAATATAAACACCGTATTGTTTTTCCATAACATTGGAGATCCTTCGCTTCGCCACGCCAAAGGCGGGCAAGCTCAGGATGACTAGGGCCGGGACTAATGCCTAATACATAATACCTAATTAAAAATTCTAGCTTCTAGATACTAATCCTACTCCTCATCAAGAATTTCTATATCTTTTTCAAAGTCAGCCGCCCGCTCGGCGACACGATATCCATAACGCCCGACGCTCATATAAGACCTCCAGTTTCCACCGGCATAATACTTGGCTGCCGCGCAGGATTCCTGCGAAAAGATGGTTTTATAGGCCGACTGACAGCCACCGAGTCCGTCCTTCAGATAAAGCGAAGTCCCGGTGAATGCATCCAGATTATTGAACGGCGAAGCCGGATCTCCCCCTGTAATGGAAGTTATGCGGTTCTTATAGAGATTCCAGGTATTAGGCATGAACTGGGCCGGACCCATTGCTCCTCCGTATGCCCCGTCGGATGTTATCGGGCAGGATACCGGTGTTTTTTCCGGATCAAGTCCGAGCGCCGACATAAGCGCAAGAAAAGACGGCTTCTGGGAATTGGACATGACCGTCCCGCTGTTATTCCTTCTCGGGGTATTATAATAGCATTTTCCAAGATTCGCCCCGATCACGCCGTCAACGGACGATTCCTGGGTAAGCACGGCAAGCACAAGCGCCGCCCGGACACCCGTGGCTCTTTCCGCCACTTTGGCGATTTTCACCGCCTCGCCGAAAGCCAGTTCTCCGCCGCCGAGAAATCTGAATATCCTGTTCCGGATGTCCGCGGCGATCTTCTGCTTTTCTTTCACCATTTCCTGGTATTTCTGCTCATTGCCTTTCGTCTCCTTCAAAAGACCGGCTTTTTCGGTTTTCGTCGCGCTTAAGGCGATCTTCTGCGCATCCTGATATTTTTTAAGCTGGGCGGCATCGTTTTTTCGGATAGCCAAAGCTTCCTGCTCATCAAGCAATTCATCGCGAAGATTTATGACTTTTTCAAGCGTTCCCCTCAAGCTCTCCTGAACGACCATGAGATCGTTTATATTGCCGAAAAAATCCGACAAGCGCGGATTGCGCAAAAGAATTTCAATTATACTGGAGTTTTCGCTCGTATAAATATTCTGAACGGTCCGCGTAAGCGTGCTCTTGTTCTGATCTATTTTATCTTCAGTCGTCAGGATATTCCCCTGATTGATCTTTATTTCGCTGTCCAACTTTTGTATGGACAAATTGACCGCCTTCAGCTGGAGGTTCAGCTTATTGATATTCGCATTAAGCCGGTCTATTTCAGACTGAAGATTTTTCCCCTGACTTTTATAATTATTCAAAGTCTCCTGATCTTTGGCGATCTGCATTTCCAGCTCCTCAAGTTCCTTTTCAAGAAGTTGCCGCTCTTCTTCATTTTGCGCGGCAAGAGAAAATTGCGCTTTATCGATCGGAGCCAGAGCCGATCCAAAGATAAGATAGGAAAAAACAACGCCGACAACAGCGATCTTGCTTGCGGTCACCATGGGGATACTGATTGGACCGGCGCCGGATAGATTGACCAACAGACGGGACTTCCGGGGACTTTCATTCCCGGAACGTTTCAGATCGATCATTATTCTTGGTCTTTTCATACTTATATTATATCAGAGCATCGGAACCTCCCATAAAAGCATCTCGCCCCGGACTTCGGGGCGAGATTGCTCTTTGTATTTACGGTTATTTTTTAGGGGCTGCTGAAGCAGTTGGGGCGGCTCCGCCTGCAGGGGCGACAGCAGCTTTTTCAGCTTCCCGCTCGGCCTTCTTTTCTTCAGTTTCAACTTTGACTTCCTCAACGCCTCCGGCAGACGCCTGTCGCATGGCCAATTCTTCTTCTTCGGTAACTTTGGCGGTAACAGTCGCAACCACAGTATCTGGACCGACAAGCACGCGAACCCCTTTCGGGATATCTAAGTCTTTTACATAAACACTATCTCCGATTTCCATAATCTTGGAAACATCCGCCTTGATGTCATGAGGCAGATCCATAGGCAAGGCCTCGACTTCCAATTCCTGTAGAGCTTTGACAAGAACTCCGTTCTTTTCCTTGACCGCCGGGGCGACTCCGACGAATTCAACCGGAACTCCGACTTTCAATTTTTCATCCATGCGGATCTGATAAAGATCAGCGCTCTCGAATTCATTGGTGATCCGATCGAAAGAAACATCGCTTATAAGAACAGGATATTTCTTGCTGTCCAAAAGGACCGTGACAACGGTGTTTTCACCGGCGGCCTTATAGACCTTGCGGAAATCTTTCATCGGAACGCTGACATGGATATTTTCCAGGCCTTTCCCATAAAGTTCGGCCGGAATAAAACCCTGCTTACGCAATGCTTTTACGCCGCGGCCCAATTTGTCGCGCTTTTGTACCTGTAAGTCCATAATAAAATAAGTTAGATTCTATTATACCAATTTATTGAACAATTGCAAGCGCCGACAGATAATTTCCTTCATGCCGTCAATTGCGGGAACAAGAAGCTTGTAAGGGGAGATTTCTTCCGGATTTTCTTTCAATCCTTTTTCCAAACCCCTTCGCCAAGCTACCCGAAGTTCAGTGCTGATATGGATAATATTTATTCCTGCGCCGATCGCGGCTGAAAAATCCGAATCGGAATTGCCAGAGCCCCCATGAAGGACCAATGGAATTTTTACCGCTTTTTTGATTTGGCGGATGCGCTCTATATTAAGCGGATAATCGTAACCGACAAACCCTCCTTCGCCCTGCGGGCTTCTGCGGGCAAGCATTCCATGAAAATTTCCGACTGCGGGAGCGAGTATGTCCACGCCGGTCGATTTTACGAACATTAAGGCATCGTCCGAACTCGTCAAGTCTTCCGACTTTATAGCCGCGCCTTTCGGAAAATCCTTACGGATTATTGATCCGCTTCCGATATTACCCAACTCTCCTTCGATAAGGATATTTTTATTTTTTGATCTGACATAGGAGACGACTTTTTTTGTCTGTTTTATATTTTCCGCTAACGGAAGATTTCCGCCATCAAACAAAATAGCGTCATAACCCGCGGCAACGGCTTTTTTCACTTCGTCAAAAGAATGCGTATGGTCGGAATTCAAAAATATCGGCAACTTTAGATCTTCGCGCAAAGTCCTGACATAAGCCGCGATCGCCCTGCGTTCCAAAAATTTCGCCTCGCCTTCGGATGTCCCAATGAAAACCGGGACCTTCAGATCGGAAACGGCTCCGACAACCGCTTTAAGGCCGGCTAAATCAGAAATATTAAAGTGGCCGATCGCCACTTTTTTCTTCACTGCCTCTTTTAATATCTGTCTGGCTGATTTCATGATTATTGCGTCACATTGATTGTCGCGGACAGATCAGGATCGCAGGACTTCACGGTAATCCGGTTATTTGTTCCGGACTTCTTTATTCCATAACGCGTATTGGAACTGTTACCGGTCACCGGATCGTAAGGTATGGAAGCTACATATTGCGGAGCGATGGCGCCTTCCAAATCAACGCAGGCGGCCTGCGGAAATTCGCCGGCGCAGGTCGATCCGTCGCAGGCGCTCAAAGTCGTTCCGACGATCTTCAGAGAAGTCGTGATTCCTGTCGGCAAAGTTCCGGCGTTGTCGGCGGCGTATTGATTGACCGCGTTCACGATCGTATTGATATCTCCCCGCCTCTTCAAATTATTCGCCTGCTGGGTCTGGCGGACCGGATTCACCGCAACCAGAACAAGCGCAAAAAGGATGGAAAGGATCGCCATCACGACGAGCAGCTCAATCAAAGTAAAACCTTGAACAGGTTTTAGGTTTTGGGTTTTAGGTTTTAGAAGCATATGCGCATTAAAAACAGAATTCTCATTTTAAATTTCAGACTTGTCAATTTTCTGGTGCCTAACACCTAAAAACTAACACCTATAAGCTATACATAGATTATACCAAAACAAAAACCGCCACGTAAGGAGCACAGGACATGAGCAGGAATCGATTTAGCGGAATGAATTATGGATAAGATTCAAGGCGCGAGGCACGACATGTGCCAATAGGCACATTAGCGACGAGTCAACGATGAATCTTACCGGAATTCGCCCGCCCTTCGGGAAGCTCAAAAATGGCTGATTTCTTCGTTACTTCTCCGAAACGTAGCTAAAGCTACAATTTCATCGTCGTGCCTAGAAATCATCTCATTTCTGAGATTCTAAATCTTGATTCTGTTCATGTTCTGTGCTCCTGGGCGGCTGTTGAATACTATCTGGTGAAACTTATAGTTTCACCAATTTCAGCGCTACAAGCGGTAATCGTAACACGGTTGCCTGATGCGGATCGAGTTGCAGAATAATAAGTCGTTGAAGCATTGGATTGCAACGGATCATGCGGAATAGCGGCCAGATAGGTCGGGACTAAATCAGCATAAAGGCCTACGCAAGAAGTTATAGTAGTCGTAGCACCGCAAGTTACAGAGCAGGCAGAAGTAGTGGTGGCGGCATCACTGAACATTACGGTAGAAGTGGTCGGAATAAATTCCGGCAATTGACCGCGATTATCGGCCGCATACTGATAAATTCCGTTGACTAAAGCATTTATATCGCTCCGACGCTGGGTATTATTGGCTTGAGAAAACTGCCTCACCGGGTTGACCGCCACAATGGTAATGGCAAAAAGAACCGTCAAAATGGCTATGACTATGAGTAATTCTATAAGAGTGAAACCTTGGACAGGTTTTAGGTTTTGGGTTTTGGGTTTTAGTACCATAATTTAATTAAATACTTGTATGCGTTTTTAACTTCAGTTTATATATTTTAGAAATTAAAATCTATAACCTATTTTTATATTATATCATATATTACTTCTTGGCGCCGATCACGATGTGGATATCTTTTCCCATCACAGGAGAGGGGCTGACAAGCACATTTGAATATCTGGATTCCAAAACCGTCCGCAAGTCGCCGACGACGGAATCCGGGGCATTTGAATTGACGAAAATAGTCGTAACGACCTGATTCTGATCCTCGTTATTCCCGGTTCCGGAAACCGCGAATCCCCGCTCGACCAGCACCGCCTTGAGACGGCCGGCCTCTCCGGCAAGTTTTGTCCCGTTGAAAATCTGGATCGGGAAATCCGATTTCTTGGCAGGAGCAGCTTCAACGACGACTGCCGGTTCCTCTTTAATAACGGCTTGGCCGGATTCCGGATTTGTTTCAGAGACAGGCGGCTCAACCGCTGGAACCTCAACCGGCTGGGTCAGCTGACCGGCTACGTCCGGTTTCAACATTCCGTACGTCCACCAGCCGACGCCGCCCATGAAAGCGAAAGTCAATAATACCAACGAAGCGTTCAGCAGCAGCTTTTTGGAGTCGGAGGAAAAACCGGAAAACTTCAAAAATCCGAACATCGGCTTCGCATCCGGTCGGATAAGATTCCACTCCACCGATTCCTCCTTATGAGAATCATAATAACCGGCGATCATATCCAAAATACTTATTTTCTTGATCAATTTTATCAGATATTCCCTTTGTTCAAGCTCTATCTTAATGGCGTCTTCAATCGCCTCCTCTCCAAGAATTATGGAAATCGATTTGATGTCGACTGCTTCAAGATGCTGGACAAAATGATCGAAAGCGCGCATCGCTTCCCTGATATTGCCGTCCTTGAGCTGCCTGGTTTCGGAAAAAATTATGCTGGAATTTTCAGCCAGAGCCAAGGCGAAATCATTGTCATAGAAAGCAAGCAGGAAGCTTTTCTCCGTCGGATGCAAGTCCAGGGCCATTATCTGCGGGATCGTAACGACGCCCAGAACGGGCATTTTTTGATTCAAAAAAGGAAGTTGGAAATCCTCCAAGAACCGCCTGTGCACGGCGGAAAATTCCAAGACCTTCCCGATCAGACGCTCATGGAAAACCAGGTCCTTCTCCTCATACGGTATTTCGCTGATGAATTCCCTCTTCAGCTGTTCCTTTTTCTCCAAATCGCCGAAATTCAGCTCATACCCCTTAAGAAAAACCTTCTCTTCCGGAATTATAAGCAGAACCGGTAATTTTCCGAGCTCTTTTTTCTGCGAAAAAAAACTGGCCAATTCGGACTGAAAATTCTGTATGTCGAGTATGGTGCTGTCTTTCACTACTGAAGACTTGAACTGCAAAGTCTCATAATCCCGGCGGGAAACCGATGATCCGGAAACTTCGTAAGACGCGAGACGGAGCTCGGCATTATTCAAGAATGCCAGCAGAAATTTTTTTTTATTGAAAAATGCCATATTTTACTGGGCGATCTCCTGCAAAGTCGAAGGCGTATATACGGTT
>CAYHBW010000031.1:6676-8071 GCA_964355085.1 uncultured Candidatus Saccharibacteria bacterium | reverse complement strand
GTGGGCAGAGAGGGATTCGAACCCCCGAAGGCATAAAGCCAACGCGTCTACAGCGCGCCCCATTTGACCGCTTTGGTATCTGCCCGACTGGATTTTAAAAAATCTCGATATCTATTCCGATGCTTTAAATTTCTAGGGACTATCTCCTGGAAAAATCTGCACACTTCGGCCTTCTTAGTGATATAGACCTTGAATCCGCTTACCTTTGATGGACTATATCTCAAATATACTAACATATCATGAATCGATTTCAATAGAGGCAAAGATTTATTTGTAAATGAAATTTGCATGCCCCAGCGTAATCTATAGACTGAACCGTCAGTATCAAAGAATCCTCTGATAAATCTTTTCATAAATTTTTCTTCATAAAAAATCCAGCCCGGAACACCCACTTGAGATAATACTTTATTTGTAACCAATCCTTCCGTTTTCAGCCAAGCGGCAAGATCAACTGACCCTAAATAAATATCTTTATAGCCGGTCTTCCTGACAGCTATTTTAGGACTGGCATTGAAAATGTTCCTGATAAGATCAACCAAGCTATCGGCATAAGCATCTTCCTTTGTGCCAAGATTAACAACAACCTGATATTCAGACAGCTTTCCATCACCAAGCATAATTCCAAAAAATTCTGCCAAATCAGCGCTGTATTCCTTGGGAATCCTGATGTCTTGCCTATGCGCAAATAAGCCACGCTTATCACGAAGAATATTTCTACTTGTTACTGCCAATTTATCTTGCATGTCCAGCTTGCTGGAAAATTATTAATAAAATCTAAATAGATTTCCTATCTTGCTCAATAGAATCTTTTTTATTCTCCGTATTTGAAAAAAGCTCTCCGACCGCCTCATTTTTACCGGGCATGGACGTCCCACGCAAATTTTTAAGATGGCCGGTCAGAAGATTATCCAATTTTAAAATGAAGACCTTGAAATTCCTCAAAAATCTTTCCAAAAGCATACTCATAAAGGCGTCGGCTTTTTCCAAAGGAAGCTTATCAAAAAGTTCCCCGAAATAATCCCTGCTCCGGGATTGCATGGCTGAATCCTGCACCCGCGGAACCGCGCGAGCGAAAAGGTATATGATCGTCGCAATGCTAACCATTATGATCGTCTGGAGAATGAAGTTATACATTAGGGGGGGGAAATAAATTAAATATAATACGAACAGATACGAAATCGCACGAACACCGCAAACAGATTCAGTTCGTAGTGTTCGTATGCCTTTGGGCTATTCGCATTACTTTAATTATATCTGATATCTGGCGAAGCGCGCCACCTTCATATTCTCTCCTACTTTGGCGATGGTAGCGGTAAGAAGCGATTCAATGGTCATATCCTGATCTTTCACGAACGGCTGCTTCAGAAGATCGTCAACAGATTCCGGAGACATGGC
>CAYHBW010000031.1:0-6576 GCA_964355085.1 uncultured Candidatus Saccharibacteria bacterium | reverse complement strand
GATCTTTCACGAACGGCTGCTTCAGAAGATCGTCAACAGATTCCGGAGACATGGCCGCGATATGCATAGCCAGATCCTTGGCAAACTGCTTCACCGGCTCGGAATGAGCCACGAAATCAGTCTCAACGCGGAGCTCGAGCATGACGCCGACTCTTCCGCTATGAATGTAAGTTTCCAAAAGACCTGCACCGGTGGCCCTATCAGCTTTAGATGCGGCTTTTGCGATTCCTTTTTCTGCGATGATTTTCAGGGCCTTGTCGTAATCACCCCCGGCTTCTTCCAATGCCCTCTTGCAATCCATGATTCCCGCTCCGGTCTCTTCTCGAAGTTTGACGATCGCATTGCTCATAATATAGATAGGTTTTAAAAATTAGTTCCTAGGTGTCATTCCGGGCTCGACCCGGAATCCAGACCTGGATCCCGAATCAAGTTCGGGATGACAGAAAAAACGTTTATAATTACTTAGTTACAACCTTCACAACATCGGCTTTGATGTTCGCTCTCCCCTCAAGGATAGCTCCTTCAAGACGGGCCAAAATCCATTCAACGCTGTTCTTGCTGCGGTCATTGCACGGAATCGGATATTTTACGGTCTCCGGATCGGTATCGGAATTCAAAACGCCGACAACCGGAACCTTGGAAATTTTCGCTTCATTTACGGTAATCATCTGCTTTTTGACATCAACGACGAAAACAACATCCGGAAGCTTGTCCATATTCTCAACGCCTCCGAACATGCGGGTCATCTTGACGATTTCCCGATCGAAGTTAAGGCGCTCTTTTTTGGTGTATTTATCAAGGCGTCCGGATTCCTTATCGCTCTTCAATTTTTTGAAATGAGAAACGCGCTTTGAAAGTGTTTTGAAATTGGTCAAAGTTCCTCCAAGCCAACGCTCAGTGACATATGGAAGTCCGAGCTTCTTTGCGAGCGCATTTACGGAATCTTTGGCAACCGGAGTGGTGGAAACAAGCAGAATGACTCCCTTTTCTGCGACTTTATTCTTCACGAATTCCATCGCTTTATCCAAAAATCTCAAAGTATCTTCCAGATCAATGATTTCAACACCGTTACGGACGCCGAAAAGAAACGGCTTCATGCGTGGATGGGTTTTCGCGTGGCGCTTACCCATATACATGCCGGCTTTCA
Source organism: uncultured Candidatus Saccharibacteria bacterium (assembly GCA_964355085.1). GTDB lineage: Bacteria > Patescibacteriota > Minisyncoccia > UBA6257 > 02-FULL-45-10c > REEB48. Next base: position 5,429 of record CAYHBW010000031.1, on the reverse strand, counting down.
TCATTTCATCAAGAAGCGCCAATTTAGCCGGATCGTGCTGAACCGGAGCGGCTACTTCTTCCTTCAATTCAGTGTCTTTTTCCGCAACTGTACTCATAGGTAAATAGTATATATTATCGTAAAAATTTAATCAAGAGTTCTTTTCACGCCATTCGTCTATTTTTTTATGGTCTCCTGAAAGCAAGACTGGCGGTACTTTACGGTTTTTTCCTGCCAATTTAACTGCTTCAGGTTTTGTGTAAACCGGATAACTTCCTTTCTTTTCTTCAAGTGATTCCATCTTGCCGAGCATTCCCGGAACCAACCTTGAAACCGCCTCGATGACGATCGCAGCCGGCAACTCGCCTCCGGAAAGCACATAATCCCCAAGTGAAATCTCTTCATCAGCGACATATTGCGCCACCCGCTCATCCACGCCTTCATATCTTCCGCAGATGAATATCAACTGGTCATATTTTGCCAAGCGGTGCACTTCTTTCTGATCAAACTTTTTCCCTCGAAGCGAAAAAAGAATAACTCTGGATTTTGACTTTCGACTTTTCCAGCCCGAGGCTGGTCGGCCTTGGGCCGAGACTTTCGACTTTATGGACTGCACCGCTTTCGCTATCGGTTCAAACTTAAGCACCATCCCCGGCCCTCCCCCATAAGGCGAATCATCCACTTTACGGTGTTTATCTTCGGTAAAATCGCGGAGATTATGGGTTTTAATCTCAATCAAGCCCTTATCCTGGGCCTTTTTCAAAAGTGACTCGCCGAAATAGGAATCTAATATATTCGGAAAAATTGTAATTATATCGAATCGCATACACTGATATTTTAATCGTTTTTAAGAAAATAAAAAAGGGGCTAGGGCCCCTATAGTTTCGGCACTCGCAGATTCTTCGGTGCCCTCCAACCGACCCTCGATGAACGATCGTCTTCATGGAACGTCACGATCCTATCCCGAATATTCCTGACATATGCCTGCATGGCAGATTTGACGCTCTTGCCAGTTCCTCGCATTTCTCCTAAAAATCTCTTGCTACTAGCCATCATTACCGATGATTCAGGAATGCTGCACCAGAATTCTTTAGTATACGGTTTGCGGCGAACCACCAACTCACGACCCATCTTGTCCGCAAATTGGAAAAGATCCATCGCTAACTCCCTTGAAGATCCTTAAATATATTATTGAAAAAATCTTATTTTGTCAAACAAAAACCCCCGCTTTGCGGGGGAATCCATCAATAAGGCGCAACTTTCCCATTTAGAGTTCGGATGCGGAATCTGGTTTCCTCGACAGTGAGAGCTCGGATCGAATCAAGATCAACAGAAGAAATGAATCCTTCATGAGTCATTTGACAGATTGGACAGCCGCGATCGGCAAGATACTTGGCCTCGCCGAACACTCCGGCGCCCCATGCTCCGTCGCGGAATGGAAGAAAAATTCCTTCGGTACAAGCCGGCAGAACTTCCCTGAAATAATAATCCATACCTTTTCCGCCGGAAGCGGAATAGCGCCTGTATCCATCGGCATGATGCTTCTGATTTGGATTTTCAATTTCCAAATTCGGAAAGCATGCAGCTATCTGCGCCAGCAGAAATCTCTCCAGTTGCGTATCATAAGTATTGATCGGATGGCCGAAATAGATCCTGCCTTTCATATATTCTCCATTATTCAGAACTGATGGAATAATATGATGAAATTATCATTCAGTCAAACAAAATTATTGACTAATGGCAGAATTTTATATAAGCTAACTACTAGAAAAACTTTTTGAAAATTGAAACAAGGTACAAATGAGCGAACAGAGGCGGCTACTGGTTCATCTCTTCATCTGGCAAACTCTTCTTTCAGTCCTTGCCTCATCATTAGGATCAATACCTGGCATAGGTTGGTTATCGGTAATGAACATCTATGTCGGAATTTTGGGCGTTATAATTTGTTGTGGACTTTTAGAAGATTTTTTAAAATGCAGCAAATATGAAAAAATTACCTCAGTGATCTGCCAAGAATATATTGACCTACTCAATTCTAAGGGAATTGATTCGGAAGAAGTAAAGACCTTCCGAGCGAAATTCCAAGATAATCCTGAGTTTTTGAAACTACTGGATACTGCTAAAGTACTAAAAGCCATGTACGCAACATTGCCTAAAACCCCATAAACGGGGTTTTATTAATAAAATCAAAAAGTCCCGCTAAGCGGGACTTTTTGATGAAAGTTTAGAGATTAAAATCTCCGCCTCCCATTCCGGTCTCGGCTCCCGCTGGACGCGGTGCGCGAGTGGAACCTTCCGGCTCTTCGATCTTAAGATTCACGCGGGCATTGTTTCGAATGCCGACGATTCTCAAAAGAGAACGAATTGCCTTGGCAGTAGCGCCCTGTCTTCCGACCACGAGACCCATATCTTTCGAATCAACGGCAAGAGACAAGAGTACGCCCATTTCATCCACTTTGCGAGTCACCTTCACTTTGTCAGGATTCTCGACGATGGACTTCACAAGGTATTCCAGGAATTCTTCGTCATGTGGCTTTTGTGCCATAAATGAGTTTCTAGAATTTCTACTTTTCTAATCTGTGCGACCTTTCCCCGCCATAGGCAGGCGAGCTTATTTAAATTATATTATAGCATATAAAATCTGATTTGTCAATGAATTAAAACGATTCATTGATTGGAGATTCTTCGCATTACCCAGAATGACAGAAAGTGTCGGAACGTGAACTTATTTTAAAATTTAACCTTTAAAATTTGAATTTCTTTGCTAGGCTTTTTTCTCCTCGGCTTTCGGCGCTTCAGCTCCCCCTTTCTTCTGCTTGTGAACTGCGATTTTCTTGCCGGTGACGACTCCTGCGGTGATGAGTAGATTGTTTACAGTTGGGCTCAACTGGGCTCCTTTGGAAAGCCAATAAGTCACGCGCTCTTTGTTGACGCTGTTGGTATTCTGACCAGGATCAAACCAGCCAAGTTCTTCGACTTGCTCGCCAAGAAGCTTGGAACGCTTCTCACCAACAACAAGCCGGTAAAACGGCTGATGCTTCTTTCCTTTGCGCTGTAATCGGATCATTAACATAAGAATAGTAAACAGCTTAACTAAAAAATTTCAATCGGTCAATAGCCGTTATTCAAGCTTGAGACTTAAAACTTTCGATACGCCATCTTCCTCCATTGTTACGCCGTACAGGATATTAGAGGCCTCCATGGTCGCGCGGTTGTGAGTGACCATGAGGAATTGGGTTTTTTCGGAAAAACTTTTCACGATATCGGCAAAACGCTTAGTATTCTTTTCATCCAAAGCGGCATCAACTTCATCAAGTACCAAAAACGGAGGCGGACTGACGGAAATCAGCGCAAATAACGCGGCAATGGAAACCAAACTCTTTTCTCCGCCCGAAAGCATGTCCAATCCGTGGATGCGCTTGCGGGGCAAACTCAAATCAATTTCAATACCAAGCTGACGGAGCTCTTCGCTTTCCAAATCATCGGCTTCTTTTTCGTGGATCTTCATTTCCGGATCAATCGTTGCATCGACTTCCGCCTGGACTTTGACATCCGGCTTTTCCAGAACCATTTTCGCTTTTCCGCCGCCGAACATCATGCTGAAGAACTTGTCGAATTCCACATTTATCTTATCCAAAGATTCATGGAATCCTTTGTCGATTTTTTCCTCCAATTCTCTTATTAAAATATCCAGATCCTTCGCCGCTTTGTCCAAATCCACCAATTGCACGGCCAAAAAATTATGGCGGGTTTCCGTGTCTTCGGCTTCTTTTATCAGCGCATGATCCACATCCCCGATTCCGGCGATTTCCGCGCGCAAACGAAGCATCTTTCTCTCAAGCGCAACAAGTTCTTCTCCGGCGATGCGGACAAACTCTGGACTCCCGGCAGGCGCATTGGAAAGCGCTTCCATTTCCGCCATATTTCTTCCAATCTGGGTTAATTGCATTTCCACATCTTGCTTGCGGAGATTGATTCGTTCAATTTCAAAAAGCAGACGGTTTTTATCATTGTGCAATTTAGTTATTTCTTCTTTCTTTTTTTCAACTCGCTCAAAAGACATCTTGAAATCAGCATTGAACTGCTCGTATCCTTTGGCAGATTCATCTTCTTTAGTGGAAAGCTTCGTCAATTCATCCCGAATCGGACCGAGCTTCTGCATTAGCGAATCTTTGGACGATTTCAAATCCTGAATCTCACTCTTCTGCTTTGAAGAACGGTCAGTCATTTGGGAAACTTTCGCATGCATTGTCTGTAATTCCTGACGCACAGATTCCAGATTATTTTCCTTAAGTAATTTTCCGATGATGTCGCGAACTTCTTCAAGAGCAGTCAAAAGCTCTCCCGCGCGCAAATCTACGCGCTCGCTGGCAACGACAGAATTCAAAAATTCAATCTTTGCCTCCAACTTTCCGACTTCATGCTCAATTGTGGAACGCTCCTGCAAAAGCTGATCGCGTTTTTTACGGATATCTCCCATGCCATCGCTCCCCGGCTTGGCGGTTTCGATTTTTTCCAAATCTTTTCTCAAGGCATCAAGTTCTTTTTGTTTTCCGGCAATCGCCACATCTATATTTCTGATTTCCGGATCGAATTTTTTGGCGTTGTCAGCAAGTTCCTTCAGTTTGTTTGAAAAATAAGAATTCTCGTAATCTTTGAGTTCTTTTTCCAGCTCGCTCAATTTCCCCCACTTGGCGGTCTGGCGCTTCAAGAAACGGAGGTGCGGGGCGATTTCCTCAATCATCGCTTTCACCTTCTCTATATTGATGGCCGTATTTTTCAATTTTCGGGACGCTTCGTGCTTTTTCAGCTGATATTGGCGGAGCCCTAAAATTTCTTCGATCATAGCCCTTCTTTCTTCCGGAGTCACGCGGACGAAAAGATCGCTGGAGCCCTGATTGATTATGGAAAGACCGCGGGTGCCGAGACGGACCTTGGCGAAGAAATCGATGATATCCTTCAGACGGACTTCCGCTTTATTCAAAAAATACTGGGAATTTCCGTCGCGCTCGATTCTGCGGGTTATGGTAACCTCCTTGAAATCCACCGGGAAAAATCCGGTGGTATTGTCAAAAGTAAGAGTAACCTGCGCCATGCCCATGCGCGGACGTTTGGCTGTTCCTGCGAAAATAAGATCTTCCGCCTTGGCTCCGCGAAGATTTTTTGCCTCCCTCTCGCCCAAAATCCAGCGGACGGCGTCAATGACATTGCTTTTGCCGCTTCCGTTAGGGCCGACAATGCCGGCAATGCCACCCGGGAAATCCAAAACCGTCTTTTGGGCAAAAGACTTGAATCCGAAAAGTTCCAGGCGTTTTAGATACATCCCCTTAATTCTACAGATTTTCCCGAAATACCGCAAAAAGTTTTGTGGAGAAGTATTTTCATATTTCCGAGAAATACGTATAAAGTTCAATAGCTTGGAATAGATTTAATGATATCCATCGGGGTTT
>CAYHBW010000030.1:462-8072 GCA_964355085.1 uncultured Candidatus Saccharibacteria bacterium | reverse complement strand
CCGCGCAAGCTCGAGATGGACAACATCCGGGAGATGGTCAAGCAGACAGTCGAGGATTCCGCCGGATCGGCGTCTCCGGTTTCCCATAAGGAAGCCATGGATGCCGTTCTGGTCGTTCAGGAAAAAGCGACGAAGGAAATCAAGGTCATCGACCTCGGTCCCGGCGCCCAGTCGGTTGCCGGCGGCGTGATCAGCGGGCTGGCAATGCTCGGCAATAACGCGCTGGAACTGGCGGAAAAGTTCGCCGATAAGAAAAAGAAAGAGGAGGGAGGCGAAGATGGCGCGAAAGAATAAGGACAAAGACAGGGATGACGAAGACCGTCCGAAAGCGCCTCCTCCGCCTTCTCCAAAGAAGGAGGACAAGAAGGAGGTTGCTGCGGCCGCTCCCGTCACTTACGCCGGCGGTTCGGGCCAGAAGTTTTTTCTCTGGGCCGGACTGCTTCTTGTCGTCGCGGGGTATGTTTCCTCGCATCGGGGGAAGTCGGATTCCTCCGGCAGCGGTTCGAAGGCGTCCGGAATCGTGATGTGCGGAGGGTTGCCCAGACCGGAACTCTCCCGCAATTCGAGTCCGGTCAGTCAGAAGGTCAGCCGGGGATGTTTCTCCGGCGTGATCGTCGCTCCGTCGACTCCGAAGGATAAGATCGTCTGGCATGCGCCCGGCAAGGTGGATGTCTGCTTCTGGAGAGTCAACCGATGCGTCGCCTGGATGCATATCGGCAAGAACGAAATCCAGGAGGCGGTTCGGAAAGGCGATCCCGAAGGAGACGGGCAGGTACAGATTCCGGATGATTACACCGCGCTGTTTTTCAGGGGTGATCCCGGAGATCTGGAAGTCCTACTGTCCAGATGAAACAAAAGACCCGCTTGGCGTTTGCCGAGCGGGTCTTTCTTTTTTATTTCCGATGATTCTCTATAGCCGCAGAACGCTTTCAACGATGAAGCGGACGCTTCCCGCGAGAAGGGCGATGGTTATCGCGATGACGGAATAAATGAGGACGTTTTTCGCCTCGCCGACTTTGCCTTCGTCTCCGCCTGCCAGAAGATAAAGATATCCGGCATAGAAGAGGGAAAGAATCGCCGCTACGAAGAATAGTCCGGTAATCCAATTGACCAAGCTGACGATTATCCTGGTGATGTCGTTGATGGAACGGACGTTAGTCGTCGGAGTCTGTACTCCGGGAACTTCGAGCGCGAATGTCAAAAGCGGGAGAAGGAGGGTGCCCGCAGTCAAATATTTTTTCATATTGTTATTTTTTTTTGAATCAAGTAATTACGTAGGTTACTCGATTTTTTCCAATCTCGACCTTTCTCAATTATTATATATGTTTACTGTTTTTCTTGGCAAGTTAACCGTTCCTGGTCAGGACGTCCTTTATTATCAATTCGATTCCTTTTGAAATGAGCAGGAGGGCGTATCCGACTATCGCCCAGGTTATTGTGTGTCTGGCGTTCGTAACTCCCTCCGGATTGCCGCCGGCGGTGAGCATCTGATAAGCTCCCCAGATTATCATGAAAGGAAGCACGGCGACGGAAGCTATGAATATGAGCCAGTCGACTATCCTCACGATGAGTTCAGGGATGGTTTTGACGGAACCCAGCGGATTCGGAAGAGAGATGACCTGGGTGCCGCTTGTTTTTGTTCCGGAGACGGGAAGTTTAGTCGGCGCCGGAGCGATACCGGTGCTTCCGTCGGTCGGAGCGGCCAGCGCAACGGCATTGAATGATAAAATCATCAGAAAGACCGGAACCAAGTAGATTATTTTTTTCATGTTATTTTAATAATTGCATTTTATCTCCGTCCAAGGGAGCTTCGAAGGAGATCCGGTTATTATCTGTATGACCGTTCCCAGGACCATCCAGGCGGTCAGTATCACGACCATTCCGATTATGGCGGTCGTCATCATTTTTTTCCCTTCGGAAACCCGTTCTTTCGCTCCGCCTGCCGTCATTATAACAAATGCTCCCCAGGTGATGAATAGGCCGGCGAATGCGAAGGTTATCTGTATGGAGAAATTTATGAGGATTTTTACGAGCTCGAGGAATGAGCAGAGATTGCAGGCCGGCTGGCCGGGATTCCCGCATTGAACGAGCGGTTCAAGGGCGAAAGATATGTTTACGCCTGCAATAAGTAACAGGAATAAAACAATAAATGTAATCTTTTTCATAGAATTATTATATAATTTATAACGTCTAATATCCATTTTGTTCTATATATTCCTATCCTAGATCCCGGCTCGTAGGCCGGGATGACATCGCGCTGAATGTAATTTTTTTACTGTTTTCTCGCCTGCATCAGTTCAGTCACTTCCCTCTCGGCCTGTGAAATCGCGTCCTGCGGAGTGAGTTCGCGGTTTATCGTCGCGGAAATCATCCTTGAGAAGATATTCTTTATCGCCGGTCCGTCTATCTGCGGCCAAGAACGCGCGGAGAGCGCCTGTTTCGCGAAGACGCCCAGTTCCGGATGGTTGACATATTTCTGTATGAGCGACCTCATGGCCGGCGGGTTGTCGGTCGAAAGAAGATATTTTTCAGCGGATTCCTGATTGGCTGTCAGGTAGAGTATCGCATCCCAAGCCCAATCCGGATTTTTACTGTTGCTGGTGACGGCCAGTCCCCAGTAGTCGGAATAGTTCACCGCTTTTTCCGATCCGGTCGGCTGCGGCATGAGCGCGACTTTGAATTTGAGGAACGGATTTTTATCTTTGAGATAATTTTTCTGGGAGTTGTAGGCGAAAATCATCGCCGTATCGCCTTTTGCGAAGCTATCCAGGGAATACTCATTGGAATCAGTCCAGTTATAGTAAATTTCTTCCGGATCGGTGAATTTGGAATAGAATTTCAGAGCATCCAGTCCAGGGAGGGATGCTTCAACATTTCCTGAAAAAGTGGCTTGAGTGAAGGATTCGTCCGTCATGTTCGCTCCAGCTTGAAGCATAAGGAGCGAAAGGATATCGGATGCGTTGTTCACCGAAGATTCGGATCCTCCTATCGCCACGGCCGGTTTTATGATTTTCCCGGAAGAATCTTTCTGGCGGAGTTTCGGAATCAGATTCTGCAGATCGAGCCAGTCCTTCGGAGCGACGGCGATTCCGTTCTTGTCGAATGTGTCCTGGTTGTAATAAAGCGCGAGCGTATCGATATACATCGGAAGAGCGTAAATTTTACCGCTTCCGATGAAGTCCTGTTCGGCTATGGTCGGGAAAGTATCCTGGAAAGTTACAAGGTTCATCTGTTCGTCCTTAAGCGGAATTATCTTGTTGTAGTGTTTCGGAAGCCAGGAGCTGTGGAACATTATGATATCCGGCCCGTTTCCGGTGGCCAGTGCGTTTATCACGTCCTGTTCATAGGTTTCCGGATTTATTTCTTCGTAGTCCACGCGGACATTCTTCCGGATATTTTCGTAACCGGAAATCAGATCCTGCATGGCCGGCCGGCTTTCAATTCCCCAGATTTTTAGAGTGAGTGACGGGACTTTTTCCAGCTTTTCTCTTGTTCCCGGAAGGATTCCGGTAAAAATTCCGATCAAAAGAAGGGCTGTGAATACTGCGGAGCCGATTATTATCATTTGAGGACGGGTAAGTTCCATAATTTTATTATACAATAATAAATTTAAAGCACTAAATCAGAGATTTAAAATCCTAAATAATACCGAATACGCGGAGTTAATACGGGATTCCGATTTTTTTTAGAATTTCTGATTTAGATAATCGATTCCCCCACATTACATGCAGATGATTCCGATGACCTTGTCTCCGGAAGCCACATTCATGATCCGGACTCCCTGGGTGGCGCGGCCGCTTTCCCGTACGCTTTCGATCTGGGTGCGGATGATCTGGCCTTTCGCCGATAGGGCGAGAATTTCCTTTTCTTCGCCGATGATCATGGAAGTGACTACGGCGCCGGTTTTCGGAGTGACTTTGGATGTTTTGATTCCGGACCCTCCTCTGCCTTGCACTTTATATTCGGAAAGTCCTGTGCGTTTTCCGAAACCATTGGCCATAATCGTGAGAATCTGTCCTTTTTCACTTTCTTTATTGACTATGTTCAAAGCAACGACAGAATCTCCTTTCTTCAATCTGATGCCGCGAACACCGGAAGTGGCGCGTCCCATCGGACGGAGCTGGGATTCTTTGAAGCGGATGGCTTGGCCTTGAGCGGTCGTAAGAACAACCTGATCATCTCCGGAAGAAAGCCGGACCCACTGGAGAGAATCCCCTTTCTTTAATTTAATGGCGATGATTCCATTCTTGCGTACGTTTTCAAAATCCTGCAAAGGAGTTTTTTTGGTCATTCCGTTGGCCGTGACCATGGCGAGAAAGCCCGGTATGGATTTCTTTTCAATCGGATAGGTGATGACAGCGTTCACTTTCTCTTCAAGAGGAATTTCCAGGAAGTTATGGATCGCCTTTCCTTTCGCGACCCTGCTCCCCTCCGGAATTTCATAGACTTTCGTCTGGAACACCCGTCCGCGGTCGGTGAAGAATAGTATGTTGTCGTGGCTGTTGGCTGTCATGAACTGACTCAAGAAATCTTCGTCAGCCACATCGGAGCCGATCAGGCCCTTCCCTCCGCGCTTTTGGGATTTGAAGCTGGTCGGATTGACGCGCTTTATGTAGCCGCCCTGCGACATCGTTATGATGGTTTCCTCTTTCGGAACAAGATCTTCTTCTTTGAATTCCTTGAGTCCGCCGGCGATCAGTTTTGTTTTTCTTTCATCGCCGAATCTGTCCTTGATATCCTTGAGTTCATCTTTTATGACTTTGAGTATTTTTGCCGGGCTCTTCAAAAGCGCCTGGAGATCTTCAATTATTTTTTTCAGATCCTTAAGTTCCTGCTCAATCTTTTCCCGTTCCAAGGCGGCGAGCGTCTGAAGACGCATTTCCAGAATCGCGGATGCCTGCAGATCGCTGAATTTGAATTTGGCGATCAAATTCTTATGAGCGTCTTCCTTGTCCTTGGACTTTTTGATAGTGGTTATGACCGCGTCGATGTTCCCGAGGGCTTTGTGGAGTCCCATCAGGATATGCGCTCTCGCTTCAGCTTTTTTCAGATCGAATTCCGCGCGTCGGCGGACGATTTCTTTCCTGTGCTCTATGTATTCGGCGAGGATGTCCTTGATAGACATTATTTCCGGCTGAAGACCGCCCTTGGTCAGGGAAATCATATTGAAGTGGAAATCCTTCTGAAGGTCGGTGAATTTGAAAAGCTGGTTCAGGACTTTCTGCGGAGCGGCGTCATTTTTCAGCTCGATGACGATGCGAAGGCCTTCTTTATCGGATTCATCGCGGATATCGCGGATGCCCTGGACTCTTTTTTCGGTCACGAGTTCCGCGATTTTTATTATAAGTTCGGATTTGTTGACCTGATACGGGATTTCGGTGATTTCGATCATGTGCCCTTTCTTGTTTTCTTTTATTTCCGCCAGCGCGCGGGTGGTGACGGCTCCGCGGCCGGAAGCATAGGCCTCATTGATCGCTTTCTTGTCATAGATGACGCCGCCAGTCGGAAAATCAGGGCCTTGGATGTGTTCCATGATGTCGGCAGAGGCCGCTTTCGGATTCTCGATCAGGACATTGATGGCGTTCACGATTTCAGTGAGGTTGTGCGGAGGGATTTTGGTCGCCATGCCGACGGCGATGCCGTCAGTTCCGTTAAGAAGAAGATTCGGAATTTTGCCTGGCAATACGCGCGGTTCCTCCCTGCTCCCGTCGTAATTCGGAACCCAGTTGACGGTTTCTTTTTCGCTGTCTATGAGCATCTCTTCCGCAATTTTTGAAAGGCGGGCCTCGGTATACCGGTAAGCGGCGGCATTGTCTCCGTCAATGCTTCCGAAGTTTCCCTGTCCTTCCACCAGCGGATAGCGGAGCGAGAAATCCTGTGCCATGCGGACCATGGCATCATAAACAGATGAATCGCCATGCGGATGGTATTTTCCGAGCACTTCACCGACGATGTTCGCGGATTTCTTGAATTTGGCGGAATGAGTCAGGCCGCTGTCCCACATGGCCCAGAGGATCCTGCGGTGCACCGGCTTGAGTCCGTCGCGGACATCCGGGAGGGCGCGGGCGACGATGACCGACATGGCGTAATCCAAATACGACTCCTGGAGTTCGTCGGTTATTTCCCTTCTTTCAACACCGATATGGTTTTGTTTTAGCTCTTCCTCTTCTTTTTTCATGATGTTTCTTTGATATTTTTTCTTCCTTTGTCATTCCGGACTTGCCTGTCCCGCTGTGGCGGTGGATCCGGAATCCAGGCCCTGGTCTTATTTTACTGGATTCCCGCTTTCGCGGGAATGACACCGGACTTAATGAATTTTTTATTTATTATGGAAATTTTTTTGGAGCGATCGGTTCCATGTTTTCCGAAAAATTGATGTTCGTCGGCTGGATCGTCACGGAATTGGTCGTCGCGGCGAAATCCCGGATCTTATCCGATATCTCGCTGACGCTCTTCCCGATTTTCGCGCCGACTATGTTCATTCCTTGGGAGATCGTTTCTCCGAAACCTTCCGCATCTTTCGATTTCTCCGGTCCGCTCAATTTTTTAAGGGTGGAATTGAGGGAGACCGCCCAAAGGCCGAGAACCACCAGCATGGAAGCGGACGTCAGTCCGATCAGCCATTGTTTTTTGGTTTGTTCGTCTTTCTGGCGCAATTCTCCGAAGAAGGAAGTTATTTTCCGGATCGTTTCATTCATCAGATTTTCAATACGATTAATTTTTTGCCTTTTTGCTCGGTGATTTCCTTTTTCCGGACCGTCAGTTTTTCAAGGATTTCCGGTTTCAGATCGAGTTCGTCGGATAAATTCTTCCAATCCGAACTGTTTCGCTTGAGTCCGGGAGTTTTGAAAAATGAAGCGACGATCAGTTTTGGATCAAGCTGTTTGATGAGTTTAGCCGCGGCTTCCGCGCTGATGAACGGCTTGCCTCCGGCGGGGATGAAAAGAATATCGACATCCCTCATTTTTTCAACCGCTTCCTGGGAAAGCCCCTCGGAAAGATGGCCGAGAAAGCCGAGAGTGATTTCTTCGGCAGTCACCTTATAGGCGGTTTTGAAAAAAGCATCAGCTGATTCGTCCGGCAAAGAATAGCCGCTGACCAGGATTTCTTTTGCTTCGTACTCTCCCGCTCCGCGGATGACTTGTCCTTCCGCGCCTTCACCTTTGTCCTTCCCACCTTCAATTTCCATAGGCCAGCCGGTGAGCGTTTTAAGGATTATTTCGTTTTTCCCGCGAGCCGGAGTTAGTCCGGTGGTCGATTCGAACGGATCCGTCAATATTGAAAGACCGCCGGTTTGAATTTTGAAGCAGCCCTCTCCGTACCAGTTGATGATCATGATGAATTAGGTTTTAGCCCCGACCAAAGTCGGGGAGCCGACTTTGGTCGGCTTAGTTAGTGATTAGAAAAAAACATCTGTCATTCCGGCCTACGAGCCGGAATCCAGAGAATCCAATTTACTTATACAGTATATTCTTTTGACCGGTTTTTGACAATAGGAAAATTGTTGAAAATTATCGGAAATCAGGATTATGGCGTCATCCCGGCCTACGAGCCTGGATCCAGTAACTGATCCTGGATTCCGGGTCAAGCCCGGAATGACAACGCAGTTA
>CAYHBW010000030.1:0-452 GCA_964355085.1 uncultured Candidatus Saccharibacteria bacterium | reverse complement strand
GGAAAATCGCTTGAATTGGGTGGAAAACTGGTTTTTTCTGATTTGACATAGGCATTATTATATGCTATAATAAAATAAATCATCGAGGGCTGCGAAGTCCAGGTGAACAGTACCTTGAAGGTGAATCTGGGGGTCGCCTAAAGCGATTGAGGGATTCACCGGGAGAGAAAAAAATGGCTAAGGCAAGGGCAAACTTGTTGATCAGCGCCGCCGGCTGGGTGCTCGGTTTCACCGAGAAGCTGGTCGCGGAACTCAAAGCGCTGGGCGTGACGGACGAGGATATTCACAGCTTCGTCACCAAGAAGGGTGACGTCGCGGTGAAGAAGATCGCCGAGGAGCTGGCGAAGATGATGAAGGGATTGGAAGTCGTCTCCGACCTCCTGTCTCCCATCACCACCGTCAAGATCCCCGCAACCGGCAAGTTCTTCGCGAGCGATCACTTCACCGTGAAC
>CAYHBW010000029.1:0-8309 GCA_964355085.1 uncultured Candidatus Saccharibacteria bacterium | reverse complement strand
GGCTTCGAAATTATTCGCTCGGACCGCGCCGACGAGTTCCTGTATCATTGTTTTGGTCGCGCCGTTTTCTCCGACATCGACGTGCACTTCAAAGGCGCATTTTTCAAGGCCGGCATTTTTCAGAAGCACCGCAAGTTCTTTGCTTAACTCGATTGAAAGCAGAACCTCCTGCCACATACGATCGCGGAGAGTATGGATGTTCCCGGATTCGAGATGTCGCCAGAAATATCTTCCGCCGTTTCCGACCCGGTGGACGACGATTGCTGTCACGAAATCGGCTTTGTCGGCCGGACGTTTTTCCGAGTCGCTGCCGACGATGATTTTGTATTCTCTTTTCGGATCAAGAGCTATGAAATCGGAAATAGCCCGAACCACCTGTTCCGAATTGAGCTTAAGTCCGAATGAACTGTTGAAGAGAGGTCTTTCCATTTGTTGATACTCTATAGCTTCTTGGTATTTGCAGTCAATAATACGCTATCATATATGTATGAATCGGCACTATTTTGACTATGCGGCGTCCACGCCGGTTGATCCTGCGGTAATCAGGGCAATGGCGCCTTTTTGGGCGGATAAGTTCGGGAATCCCGGCTCGCTTCATTCTTTCGGCCAGGAAGCTTCGGCGGCCGTATTCGAGGCGCGGGACATGATCGCCAAATCTCTTGGTTGTCATTACTCGGAAATAGTTTTTACCGGATCGGCGACAGAGGCGAATAATCTCGCAATACGGGGCGTATTGCGTGGAATAATGAATAATGAATCAGGAATTAAGAATGGAGAAAAATCCATAATCCATAATTCAAAATTCATAATTCCAAAAGTAATCGTTTCTGCAATCGAGCACGATTCAATCCTAGGTACTTGCCGCGAGCTTGAAAAAGACGGTGTCGAGGTAGTCTATCTTCCTGTTTCGAAAAACGGCATCGTCGATTTGAAAAAACTGGAATCTGCGCTTGATGAACGGACGATATTGGTTTCCATAATGTATGCGAATAATGAGGTCGGAACAATTCAACCGATTTTTGAAATATCGAAAATTATAAAAGATTTCAAAAATCGGAAAATTAAAGGCCAAAATTTAAATTTTAAAGAAAAATCCAATCAACCAACTAACCAATTAACTAATTATCCATTAATGCATACCGATGCTGTGCAGGCCTTTAACTATTTGGATTGCAATGTGAATAATCTCGGCACGGATCTGATGACGCTTTCATCGCAGAAAATTTACGGACCGAAAGGAATCGGGCTCCTCTATGTGAGGAGAAATCCAAATTATAAAAATCAAATTTTAAAATTTGAACTTGAAAATTTAAATTTATCGGCGCTTGCGCCGATCATCACCGGTGGCGGTCAGGAGCGGGGTTTCCGGGCCGGGACGGAGAATGTTCCGGGAATCGTTGGTTTTGCTAAGGCCGTAGAATTGATTTCGAGCCCCTCCTCCGCCAATACTTCGGCGGGCAGGGAATCAGAGAATAAGAGATTAAGGAAATTACAGGAATATTTTTTGAAGCAGGTTAAGAAAATAAATTCTAAAATAGAATTAAATGGCGATGCTAAAAATCGTTTGCCTAATAATATCAATCTGCATATTCCTGCGAAGGATAGTAGGGGAAGCGCGCAGGATTTGGTGATTGCTCTGGATATGGCCGGATTTGCGGTGTCGCCCGGATCCGCCTGCTCGGCGCGGGTCTGCTCACCTTCGCATGTCTTGAAAGCCCTCGGTTATTCAGATGAAAAATCCATGAGTGGTCTTCGTATCACTTTCGGCAGGCAGACGACGAAAGCGGATGTAGACGGTCTTTTGAAAAATATCAGAAAAATACTATAATGAATTAACAACTAAAATTAGTCGTAATTAAAATTATTAAAAATAAATCATGAAGAAAATAATCATTAACAGTTCTCTGGCGCTTGGCGTGTTGGCTTCAAGCGGCCTGACGGTTTTTGCGCAGACAGATGGAGTCGCGCCTGCAGAAACCACCATTACTCCGATTGCGATACCTATTTCCATTCCGGTTCGGCCTACGATTGAAGCGGCGCGCGCAGCCAAGGAAGCGCTTGAGCGGCAGTTGAAGGAACAGCGTCAGGCAGCCCAGGAGAAAATTTCCCAAGAGCGCGAAGCAATGAAGACGAAAGTCGAAACTACTCGTGAGCAGTTAAAAACTGATCGCAAAGCGGTTGAGATGAGGGTTGAGGCCGACAGAGAAGCGATTCTGAAGAAGGCCGAAATGGCTCGTGAAGCCATCAAGACCACACGCGAAGAATTCAAGACTAAGGTGGAAGCCACCCGCGAAGAGCTGAAGACCAAACGGGAAGCTGAAAAAGAGGCGCTGAAGGCCAAGCTTGCGGCCGTAAAAGATGCTAAGAAAAAAGAGGCAGTTGAAAGATTGGATAAAAAATTCGATGAAATCAATGCGAAGATGTCAGGACAGTGGACAAATACGCTGGCCCGATTGGAAGAGCTTCTTGGAAAGATAACTTCCCGCGCTGACAAGGCCGCTGTAAGCGGATCAGATGTTTCTGTAACCCGCTCCGCGGTTGAATCGGCGAAGTCCGCTATTGAATCCGCCAGGACTGCGATCGCCGCCCAAGCAGCCAAAACTTATCCGATTGTCGTGACTACTGAAGATGCTCTCAAGTCCGCAGTTGCGCAGACTCGCGAGTTGATGAATAAGGACTTGCAGGCAGTCCGTGATGCCGTCCAGGCCGCGCATAAGGCGGTTTCCGGCGCAGCTTCTTCACTGAAGTCCGTTCCAAGAGTGAATGAAGAACCGACTGCGACCTCAACTTCAACCGGTACAAACACTCAATAATAAATATTTAAAATACTATTATGGATGAACAAATGAACATGGCCGCTCCGGCCGGTAAATCTAAAACTTGGCTTTGGGTCGCCATTGCCGTTGTTGCCGTATTGGCAGCCGCAGGTTGGATGTGGTTGGCTACTCCGGCTTCCGCCCCAGTAAGCGAAACCGGATTGACTGCCGATGATACGACCGATGTGCTTGATCAGGAACTTCAGGCGACTGATCTCGGAGATCTGGATGCCGAACTTCAGGCGACCGATGCGGACTTGAACGCATTGTAGAAATATTTAAAAAACCGCCCAGCAAACAGAGGCGGTTTTTTTATTTGTGTTATTTTCAAATATGTGTTAATATATTCACAGCTAAAATTTCTAAGATCTTTGAGAAATGGAGGTGCCCGAATGTCAGTGTTTATTTACGAGAAAGATGCCTTTGAAAAGATAGTTGCTGTCGAGGGGCCTGGGTACATTAAAAATCAAAAGAATTTCGATGATTATTCTTTTTCCGCATTCTATAAAAGGTGGCAAGAGTTATGCGGACAAGATCCGAATTTCATCAATGCCTCGGAACATTTCATTGGGGTAGGATTATGTTGCGCGATATATGGCCTTGGCGGATGGAACAGATATTTAGTCAGAAATACAGGAGAAATATTTTTTTGGCCGTTTCCGGTTCGCAGGCGTCGATAGATCTGGCAAAAAAGCAGGGATTTCAATTCTGGTGATTTCTATGTTCTATTTGATGTGCCGTCAATTTATTTGGCGGTTTTTTATTTCAGATGGATAGCCGGGATGAATTGTAAATATTTTAATTCTTGTTATGCTGATTTCAGCAGTTTGAATCTGGAGTTCGGATGGAAGATATACCGATTTTCGGAGCGGTATTTCTATTCGGCGGGATCATTCAGCTGACTATAAATTTTATAGTGGTTAAGAGATTAGGTTTAGGAATACTGCATCCATTGGCCGTTTTTTTGAGATCGCTTGTCCTTTTGGCCAGTCTCCTGATATTGGACCCCTGGTCGAGATCCCATATACTATTCTGTTTTTCTTTCGCGGCTGTCTACGATTATATGTATTTCCAGTTTCTTTGTTCCGCATAATCCGCCGTTTATCCGGCGGATTTTATATTTTATTTTAGTATTTTTTTATCTTCGTATTCCCGCCAAAACGAGGATATTTTTTCCCGAGAAACTATCGGAGCGTCGCTGAGCTTGGTGTCCGCCAGCAGGCGGACTCAGCGGCGCGAGATGTAAGGGGCGACAATCGCAGAATTGGCGAACCCTGGTTCTCGGAAAAATGTATCCGAGTACAGTTGGCACTCTCATTGACAGAGTGCTAAAAGGCATAGTAGAATGTTGAAAAGTGACAAGTGAAAAGTAGTCGTAAAAGTATGATAGAATTAGATTAAAGTCAGGTCACTTGTCTCATCACGCATTTACTTTTATGCAGAACAAGAACTTCAACCGTTTCACAATCAAAGCCCAGGAAGCGCTGCAGAGCGCGCAGGATCTCGCTTCGCAGAAAAATCACGGAGAGTTCCGCGCCCTCCATCTCTTATCATCGCTTATTTCAGACAGCCAGTCGCTCGTCCAGCCGCTCCTGACCCGTTCCAATGTCAATTTGGAATCTTTGGATAACACAATAGAGGAAGAATTGAAAAAGCTTCCGAAAATTTTCACCGCCACCAATATCGGCCAGCTTTATCTTTCGCAGGAATTGATGCAGGTCCTGGACAAGGCCGGAAAGATCGCCCAGGCGCAGAAAGATGAATTCATTTCCTGCGAACATCTGCTTCTCGGAATTTTGGAAACCGCTTCAGCGGCGCAGATTCTACTGGAAAAATCCGGCTTCAAGCGCGATGCCGCTCTCCGTACGCTTGCCCAGCTTCGCGGGTCAACCCGCGTTACCGACGAAACTCCGGAAAGCAAATTCCAGGTTTTGGATAAATACGCCGTCAATCTCACCGACAAAGCCCGCGATGGGAAATTGGATCCGGTCATCGGACGCGATGAAGAATTGCGCCGGGTCATCCAGGTGCTGTCCCGCAGGACGAAAAATAATCCGATTCTTATCGGAGAGCCGGGCGTCGGGAAGACCGCAATTGTCGAGGGGCTTGCCCAGAGAATAGTTTCCGGAGATGTTCCGGAGCCGCTTAAAGGAAGGGAAATCATAATGCTGGACATTGGTTCGCTTATCGCCGGGACTAAATTCCGCGGTGAGTTTGAGGATCGCCTGAAGGCATTCATGAAAGAGATTCAGAATTCTTCCGGGAAATTGCTGCTTTTCATCGATGAAATACATATGATAGTCGGCGCAGGCGCAGCTGAAGGAGCGATTGATGCTTCAAATCTTTTGAAGCCGGCGCTTGCCCGCGGCGAACTTCACGCCATCGGCGCGACCACTTTGAAGGAATTTCAGAAACATATTGAAAAAGATTCCGCGCTTGAACGCCGGTTCCAGCCGATTCATGTCGAGGAACCGACTTTGGAGGACAGCGTGACGATTTTACGCGGATTGAAGGAAAAATATGAAATCCATCACGGACTTCGCATCAGCGATGAAGCTTTGGTGGCGGCGGTGAATCTGTCCGCCCGATATATTTCCGACCGCTTTCTTCCGGATAAAGCCGTGGATCTTATGGATGAAGCGGCCGCAGCCCGCAGACTGGAAACTGAAAGCTTGCCTGGTGAAATTGATAAGGCCCGCCGGGCGATCATGCGTCTGGAGATAGAAAAATCCGCGATTGCGAAAGAGGCAAGCCCGGAAAGCAAAAAAAGATTGAAGGAAGTCAACGCGGAAATCGCAAAACTTAAAGATCAGAATGACGATCTGTCCGCCCAATGGCATGCGGAAAAACTTGTGTTTGAGAATATGCATAATCTCCGCAAGAAAATAGAAGATTTGAGGCGCGCGGCTGAAGTCGCAGAACGCGAAGGCAATCTGGAGAGGGTTGCTAAGATCCACTACGGGGAACTTCCGCAGGCGGAAAAAGATTTTAAAATATTCGAGAAGAAACATTTCTCGGCCCAAGGCCGATCCGCCTCGGGCGGAAAGTCTGGCGGAAAGTACTCCAAGCGCGATACTTTCCTGAAGGAAAGCGTCGATGAAGAGGATATCGCATCTGTTGTTTCCCGCTGGACCGGAATCCCGGTCAGCAAGATGCTGGAAACCGAATCTGATAAGCTTGTGAAAATAGATGAAGTTCTTTCCGGCCGCGTCATCGGACAGGATGAGGGGATTACCGCAGTCGCCAGCGCATTGCGCAGAGCCCGCGCCGGACTTTCCGATGAAAACCGCCCGCTCGGTTCATTTATGTTCCTCGGTCCGACCGGTGTCGGTAAGACCGAACTTGCCAAAGCTCTCGCTGAATTTATGTTCAACGATGAGAAATCTTTGGTTCGCATTGATATGTCCGAATATATGGAAAAGCACGCGGTCTCCCGCATGATCGGTTCTCCTCCGGGATATATCGGCCATGATGAAGGCGGTCAGCTTACGGAAATCGTCCGCCATCGCCCCTACAGTCTGATTTTGTTTGATGAAATCGAGAAAGCTCATCCGGAAGTATTCAATATTCTTTTGCAGGTTTTGGATAACGGTCGTCTTACTGACGGAAAGGGCCGGGTGGTTAATTTCAAGAATACGATAATCATCATGACTTCCAATGTCGGCAGTCATTATATGAAACAGATTGCCAATCTCGGATTTTCATCCGGAACCGACGGCGAAGCCCAGTCCGACGCCAACCGCTTCAAAGAAAAAGTCCATGAAGATCTCCGCAATCATTTCAAGCCGGAATTTTTGAACCGCATTGATGAAATCATAATCTTCAATCCGCTCCGCAAATCCGATATTGAAAAAATCGTGGATAAACAATTGGAAGAATTCCGCGTTCGCTTGGAAGAAAAAGACATCAAGCTTACCATCGATTCCGCTTTGAAAAACTATCTCGTGGAACACGGATACAGCGCTGAATACGGCGCCCGTCCGCTCCGACGGTTGATTCAGAAGATAGTCGTGGATAAAATGGCCGATAAGATGATTAAGGGAGAATTAAAACATGGAGGAAAAGTTAAAGTCGGTTTTGGGAAGTCTGCTGCAGAAGTACCGGAACCAGTTGTCACTGTTTCTTAAAACCGTCCTGTTTGCAGTATTTCTATTCGTATGCGGATCAGGCGGATTTTATATTTTAGATTCCCTGATTTTTTTGGTTGTTGCAACCGCTCTTTATTCTCGGCCGCTTCTTGAAAGGTATCCGACTAAATCCGCATTTTTCGTCCTTCTTCCGACCGCGATGATTTCTCTGCAGATGATTGAGGGAACTTCCTTAGTTCTGCCGGCGACTATATTTTTCTCGGTTGTTTTTTATCTGATACTTGGAATCAAGAATTTCATGTTCATTCGCAGGAGCCGGCTCTATTATGTTTCCGCGTTGATGCTTTTTTATCCGGTTTTCAACCTTTTCTTTCTGGCGGACAAATCAGAATTATTTTTGGTTAAATACGGACTAGTATTCCTTACTTCATATCTTCTGCTCCGCGAATGGCTGGCGCTGATTTCGACTTTCCAGTATCCGGAACGAGAGCGTGTCGCGGCTCTGCTCGGAGCTTTTTTACTTCTTCAGTTGCTGTGGGCGACTGCTCTTTTGCCGATCGGTTTTCTCAACTCCGCCAATCTGATGCTGCTTTTCACTTTTGTAATTGCCGAACTGTTGGTCAATCATTTTCTCGGAACCATCAATAAAAATTTCCTCATCCAGCACGGAGTGTTTTTCGGGATCCTGTTCGCGATAATTTACTGGACTTCCAGCTGGGTTTTGAAGTATTAGTTTTGACTTTTGAAGTTTTAAGATTTAAAATTAACGCAGGATATTATATTCGAGGTTTTTATGGAAGATAGAGCGGCTCACCTGGAATTCTTCAATAATGTTGTGAAGAGATACGGTGTTCCACAAACCCAAGAGGAGTTGGATGCTGCATTTAGTAAATTGGTGGCGTCCTTTCCGGAGACAAAGAAGGTGGTGTCTGCGCCAAAGATAGTTGTTGAAGTGAGGGTGAGTATCGAACCGCAGTAATGCGGTTTTTTTGTCGGATTGCGCGTGGTCTCTTAAAAGAGACCAGTGTTTATTTGGAAATGTTGCGCCGAAAAATTGAATTTGTTATATTTATTCCGGATCGTTTAAAGGGGACAGAGATGAAATCCCGGAAAGCGCTATTTTCTCTTTTGAAGGTTTATCCTGGAAATATGCGTTGCCGCGATTCCGGTGGAAGCAGTAATCGCCACAGGAACTTTCCGCTCGCGCAAATACGCCACATAGGAATTTATCGTATGGGATTTTCCTGCGCCCGGTTCTCCAGTCAGAAAAACATTTGCGCCGGTTTTCAGAATTTTAAGAGCCAGTTCCTGGGTCATGTTCTACATTTTACCATCAGATTGATGAAATTAACCACAAGCCGCACCCCCCCGAACAACATTCCAACATTCTGCAGAATGTTGGAAT
>CAYHBW010000028.1:0-10902 GCA_964355085.1 uncultured Candidatus Saccharibacteria bacterium | reverse complement strand
ATGGTAATTGTCGTCCAGCAGGACGAGTTCGGCGACATCTTTCGCCACATCGCTCCCTGATCCCATGGCGATTCCTATGTCCGCCTGTTTCAGACTCGGGGCGTCATTTATTCCGTCGCCCGTCATCGCCACGATTTCCCCGGTTTTTTGGTAAGCATTCACCACTTTCACTTTTCCTTCAGGGCTGACGCGTGAAACCACCCGGAGATTCGGAAGGCGTTTTTTCAATTCATCATCCGACATCATATCCAGATCTGTTCCGTTGATGACGCTGTCCCGATGCAGAACGAACCCCAGTTCTTTTGCGACCGATTCCGCCGTGCCGCGGTGGTCTCCGGTTATTATGACTGTCTTTATGCCGACTTGTTCGACGCGGTGGATCGCGTCGCGGACGCCTTGCCGGATAGGATCATTAAACGATATTGTCGCGATGAAATGGAATCCGTCGAATTTCTGTTTAGCGGCCGTCTGGAAATCCTTTTCATAATTTTCCCCGGCAGAAAGTTCTTTGATCGCAACTCCGAGGACTCTCTCTCCGCCGTATGCCATCTTGTCCACTTCCGCGGAGATGGTTTTTCTGTTCCCATCATCCGTGCGCGTGGATATTTTCAGCAGGATTTCAGGCGCGCCGAAGAGAGTGACGTATTTCTTGTTTTTATGTTCGAAAAAAGAGGCGGAAAATTTATTCGAGGAGTTGAACGGAAGATAATTCAGGATGCGCATTTCTTTTTTCACGGCATCCTGGAAAATTTCCATTTTCGCTGCGGCTTTGATCACGGCTGTTTCCAGAGGCCTGCCGATGATGCGCCATTTGTCGCTTGTTTCATTCTTGTTTTCCACAATCACGTCGCAATTAAGCACCGCCAGCTTTATGGCGTATTCCTCATCTGTTTTTTCCTTATAAGATGAGTTGAAGAGGGAAATCCTTGAAAGTTCCAGCTTGGCTTCGGTGAGAGTTCCGGTTTTGTCGGTAAGGATTACGGTCGTATTTCCAAGCGTTTCCGCGGCGAGAAGTTTCCTGATTATGCCGTTTTTCTTGGCCAATCTTTGCACTCCGATCGCGAGGATGACCGTCATGGCCACCGGGAGGCCTTCGGGAACAGCGGAAACAAGTATGGCGACGGAAGTCAGGAACATTTCCAGTATCGAATAGCCGTTCAGAGTTCCGAGGATAAAAATCAGGGAAGTCATGATTATCAGCGCGACCGTCGCTTTAAGACTGAATTCGGTTATGGATTTTTGAAGAGGAGTCTGTTCTCGGCTCTGATTTTTCACGAATTCGGCGATCCTTCCGATTTCCGTGTCAGCTCCCGTTCGGCAGACTACAGCATTGGCGAATCCTTGGACGGCCGTCGTGCCGCTGAAGATCATGGATTTTTGGTCTCCGATCGGAACATGGAAACTGACCGGGTCGAGACTTTTTATCACGGGCAGCGCCTCTCCTGTAAGTATGGTCTCATCGACCATCAGGTCATTTATGTATATCAGGCGCGCATCGGCCGGAATGCGGTCGCCTTGGGTCACGCGGATTATGTCGCCGGGGACAAGATCTTCCGCATTTATTTCGAATTCCCGGCTTTCCCGGATTATGCGCACCCGCTCCTCGATATAGCTTTTCAGATGCGCCAGCGCCTCTTCCGCTTTGTTTTCCTGGTAAAAACCCAGAAGACTGTTCACTATGGCGGCGACTAAAATAACCGATGCGTCGGTATAGTCTTCCAGAAGCATGGTAATCACGCCGGCGATCAGAAGAAGGAAGATAAGCGGATTTGTGAATTGGCTAAGCAGGATTTTCAGGCGCGGAGTTTTCCCCTGTTCGGCGATTTTGTTCATGCCGAAAAGTTTCTGCCGGTCGGCGACTTCTTCCCCGGTGATGCCTTCACTGGTAGTTTCCAGAAGATCCAGGACATCGCCGGTTTTTACGGCCCAGAATGATTTTTGCGTGACTTCCCTGATAAGCATGCGTTTCATTTATTTTAACCCGCAATGCGCCGGAAATCTATTTTCATGCGGTCCGGCGGGAAGTTCCGCTTATTTTGTTATAGAATGGAATCATATGGTTTTTATCCGCAATATCCTGAAGTTCAGATGGCTGGTAGTCGTCGGCGCCATGTTCGCGCTGTCCGGATATGTCGCGGCTTTTGAATTCAGATATTCCGAGCGTTTTTTCCCGGGCGTCAGCGTCGCCGGGATCCAGGTCGGGGGGAAGACATATGATGAAGTCAGGGAATATTTCAGCGTCAAAGCGGACGGCATCATGGCAGCCGGACTTGAATTCACGCTGGTCGGCAGAAGCGGAGAGCGGAAAATAAAAATACCGGCTGAAAGTTCCGGACTTACGGCTGACGCGATCGTGGAATATTTTACGGTCGGGGATTGGGAAAGTTCGGTCAGGGATGCCTATGATTTCGGACGGAGCGGATTCTGGAGGAGTGTAGGCGAGCAGCTGTCACTCCGGATTTCAGATGCGGATTTCAGTTTTCCGGCCGGCGCCCGCGAGGAAGCGGTCTCCTCCCTGTTGATGCGTGAATCCAAAAAAATACTCAAACCGTCCCGTCCGGCCGGTTTTACATTCGACAGCGGAACCGTGGGCATTGCTCCTGAAGCCAACGGGGAAAAGATAAATCTGGAAAAGGCGATTTCAGAAATAAATTCCCGGCTGGCTGTTTTCAGTTCCGAGCCGATCCGCCTGGAGGCGGATTATGAGGTTCCGGAAACTACCGCCGATAAGCTTTCGGAGTTTTCCGATTTCGCTTCCCGATTGGCGGATTCCACAAACCTTATTTTTTACTACAACGGTTATCGCTGGAGGATTTCCGGCGGGCATCTGATAACCTGGCTTGTCCTGCGCGAAGAAAACGACATCGGCGTCGATACCGTGAAACTGGAAGATTTTCTCACTAAGACAGTGGCGCCGGTCATAGACGATCCTCCGCAGAACAGCCGTTTTGAGATGCGTTACGGTAAATTGATTGAAATAGTTCCCGGGAAGCCGGGGAACGTCGTCGATGTCAAAAAAACCGCGGAGAGGGTGGAACAGATAGTTTCAGTCGCCCAGAGATCTTTCGCCGGGAGCAGGAATCTGCTTCTTGCCTTGGCCTCCGCCGGTTCGCAGATTGATACGGATTTCAAAGGGGGAAATATCGAGATTCCGCTGGAAGTTGTCCGTTCAGAGCCGAAGCTTTCCCGGAAGACTATCGATCAATATGAAATTAAGGATCTGGTCGGTCTTTCAATAACCGGTTTCAAGGGAAGTAGCGACGATCGTAGGAAGAATATCGAAATCGGAGTTTCAAAATTGAACGGACTGCTTATCGCTCCGGATGAAGAATTTTCAGCCGTGAACGCGATCGGAGAGGTTAATGAAGAAGGAGGATTTGTGAAAGAATATGTCATCAAAGAAGACAGAAGCGTGAAAGAGCTCGGCGGAGGTCTCTGTCAGATTGCCACCACTCTTTTCCGGCTGGCGCTCGATTCCGGATTGCCGATAACCGAAAGAGTCAATCATCGTTATGTCGTAGGATATTACGGTCCCGGCCTGGATGCCACGATCTACGGGCCTAAACCGGATTTGAGATTCGTCAACGATACGGGGAATTACATCCTTCTTCAGGGCAGGGTCGAGGGCGATCAGGTAATTTTCGAATTTTACGGACAGAAAGACGACCGGAAGGTTGAAATTTCCGAACCGGTTCTTTCGGATGAACTTCCCGCTCCGGACACCAGGTATATAACGACCGCCGATCTGAAGCTCGGAGAATTCCAGTGCGGCGAATATCCGCGCAAGGGGATTACGGCCGATGTCACTTATAAAGTTTCATATCTTGACGGCAGGATAAACGAACAGAATTTCCATAGCGTCTATCAGCCGTGGTCAAAAGTCTGTCTGATTGGGATAAGATAGCTGATTCTCGGCGGAGGGGGTGAGATTCGAACTCACGAAATCCTTTCGGATTTACCGCATTTCAAGTGCGGCGCGTTAGACCACTCTGCCACCCCTCCATAACTGATCAATCAGTCGACCGTCTGATGATTAACTGACTAATGTGGACCTAGGGAGAATCGAACTCCCGCTCCATCCATGCCATGGATGTGTGATACCATTTCACCATAGGCCCTCCTTTATATTTACTCCTTGTATAGTAGTTTATTTTTGATAAGATGTGAAGAGTTCTGACTATTCAAGGGATGGCCATGAGGATCCTGGTTTTTCTCGGTTTATCGGCATTATTTTTTCCAAATTTGTCATATTCACAGGAGCCGGAATTCCAGTTGAACGGGAAAAATTTCTCGCAGGGCGATGTCGTCATTCTGCGGCGGATTGATAAAGCCGGCGGAGAATTCGATGCGACATTTCTCGGTAGAGAGAGGAAATCTTTCCGCTTCGGCGGTCATCAGGCGGTTCTTCTTGGAATCGATTTCCGGCTCAAGCCCGGTGCGCATCGGATCGTGGTGAGTCCCGGCCTTGCCGGCGGAACCTCCCACTCCTTTCTGATAAATGTCAGGGAAATTTATCCCAAATTGAAATACGAGCCGCCGAAACGTCCGGCTGATCAGCAGAAGCGTATAAATGAGGAACAGCGCAAGAAAACCTCCGCGCTGAAGGAAATGAGCTTGGAAGTCCGCCTGATGGATCATTTCATCCGTCCGATTTTTCCGGTGAAAATAAACGCCCCCTTCGGAGATGTGCGCTGCCGAGACAGGCGGGGCTGGAAGAAATTCAATTGCCGGTATCATCTCGGAACAGATTACCGTTCGGCGTTTGATTTTTTCCATCAGAAGCCGGAACAGGCGGTTGCGATCAATCCCGGCCGGGTTGTCCGGACGGCGGAAAATCTCATCGACGGGAAGCTCGTGATTTTGGATCATGGCAACGGGATTTCTTCCGAATACCTGCATCTTTCCAAGTTTCTTGTGAAGGAAGGGGATATGGTCGCGCGCGGACAGAAAATCGGGATAACCGGGAAGACGGGCTCGACCAATGCCATCCATCTTCATCTGACAATCAAAATGGATAACGGGAAAACCGTTGTCGATCCGGAAGTTTTTCTAAAAACTTTATCCAAATGACCCCGCACATAAGTATTTATGCGCGGGTTTTTGTTTATTGCGAAATCCGTCGGAATGCCTTAATCTCTATCTTAGAACACGTAAAAGGAGGAATGGCATGAAATGGGCCTGGGAAACGATCAAGATAGGGGTCATCCCGTACGTCGTCCTTGCAGTTCCGGGATTCATAATCCAGAAGATCTGGTCCTACACGATCAGCATAGGATTCAAATTTTTCGGGAATTACTGGCTGGATGTCCCGATCAATATCCTGGTGGTGGTTTCGGCGCTGCTGGTCAGCGGATATCTCATCCGCACTCCGTTTTTCCAGAATTTCGTTAAGAATTGGATAGTGCTCATCCCTTACGCCGGTCCGGTGCTTTACGCATCTTTGGTCCCTCATGACGATATCGTCCTTCTGGAAGTGCAGACCTATGACGGCAATTGGGAATATGCGCTGAAATTCGCCGATTGGGAAGAGCGATCCGGCGATCTGGATGTCCATTGGTACCGGGTTCATACCCTCGGATTCGGTTCCGGGAAGCTTTATTCCCGGGCTGATGCCAGAAACATCCGCCTCATTCCGGAAAAGCGGCAGCGAGACGCCTGGGCGACCCTGCTTTCCATGGGATTGCTGTCAGGAGAAAACAAGAAATCCGCCTAACGGCGGATTTTTATTTTTTAAATATGATATTGTATTAAATCTGAAAATTACGCTAAAGTTAAGAAAACAATTACGTTTGCCCTCGTAGTTCAATGGATAGAACAGGTCCGTCCTAAGGATAAAATGGGAGTTCGATTCTCTCCGAGGGCACAAATTTAAAAACCCGGACCATATTCGGTTTTTTTAAAATAGATTATCCACAGGACTAAGATTTCCATTTTTCAAGGACATTTTGTTATACTTGTAACTAGCGCTTTAAAAAAGATCGCATCATGCATATAGAAGGGTTGCGCATTTGCGGGACGGAGATTTGTTCGGCTGCATTGTGAGGATGCCGTCGTAAGAGTTTGCGTCTTTTGAAAATGCCATTGGCAAGATATCGGAGAAAGTCGGGTGGTCGGTAGAATATTAATCATTTTTAAATTTTTAATTCATCGACACAAGTATTTTCTAGGGTAAGGAGCCGGTGAGGGAAATTTTTTGGCTAATCCAAATTTGGAGCTAAAATATTTCCGACCCTTCCATGGGCAGGATGCGGTCAAATGGGCTGTTTTTTATGGTATAATGACTGTAAGGTCGTTAATTAACCTTTTTAATATCCATATGGAGGCATATTGCGTAAAGTGCAAGGCGAAGAGGGAAATGAAGGACGCCAAAGAGGTTTCCATGAACGGCAAAGGCGGCAAGACCCGCAACGCCATGACCGGAGTCTGTCCTGTTTGCGGAACCAAGATGTTCCGCATCATGGGGGCGAAGAAGGATTAATCCCTCGGGTTCATAACCGTGAATTCAAAACAAAAATCCGGTAGCCGTCGGCTACCGGATTTTTGTTTTGTGGATTTCCCCATGGATATGCTATTATTATCTATACGGGTTTTATGAAAAACTAAACCATTAAAAGGTCGTGAGAAGTTGTATATAACAATAATTAAATTCAAATAAGAAATATTATGGCAAAAACAAATTCCGCGTTTATGAAGCCGTTAAATATCAGCGCCGATTTGGCAGCTGTTGTCGGCAAGGGTCCAATGCCTCGTTCAGAGGTGGTGTCGAAATTATGGATGTATATTAAGGGTGATGACTATGAAAATGATAAGGGACAAAAGGGAAGCAGTTTGCGGAAAGGTCCAAGTCTGCAGGACGCGAAGAATAAGCGCAATATCAACGCTGATGAAGCTTTGAAGAAGGTTTTCGGAGGAAAAGCAACAGTCGACATGTTTGAAATGACTAAGTTGGTCTCCAAGCATCTTTCCTAGTTTTACGCGATTATTCGAATCAAAGAATCCGCCCGGCTTTTACCGGAGCGGATTTTTTGTTAGATTGTTACCATAAGGACGGAGAGATAATGATTTATTTCTAAAGCGGAGGAGTGCCTGAGTGGTTGAAGGGGCCGCACTCGAAATGCGGTATACCCGAAAGGGTATCGTGAGTTCGAATCTCACCTCCTCCGCTTTGAAAGTAAAAATGATTCGTAGAATTATCTGTGAATTATCTGTCGCCGGCGGGGCGGAAACCTGTAAATACAGATGAGCATCTTCCGCTAAAAGAAATTTTCAGATATAGTGTTATCAGCTCATGAACAGGGAGGCCGCATGGATCGGCTGGAACTGCTGGTTGAATTCATATTGCAGTCTGATAAGATTGAGAGAATAAATGACAACCGGACTCTGCTCGAGGAACAGATTCGCGGAAATAAACCGGACGGTCATGTCGGAGCGATTCTTTTTCTGGAAAAGCTTGCGGAGAATCAGGACAGATTTCTCACCGAAGAAGACATAAAGAAAGTCCAGGGATTGATAACTGCGGAGCAGGAATCGAAGGATCCGAATCTTAAGCTGCAGTCGAAACATATCGGCGAATATTCAGATGAAGATAGGGCTGTCCACGGCAGAAGGTGCAGGACGGCCGTGGAAATCCAGGTATATATGATGTCTCTGGCGGAAAGAGTCGCCTGTCTTCAGAAAAATTGGCGGACGATGACCGAGCTCGCGGTGATTGGCGAGATTGCGGGCTTTTATTTCGATTTCGAAATAATCCATCCGTTCAAGGACGGCAACGGCCGGACCGGCAGGGCGATTGTTTTCTACCTGATGAAATTCATCGGCAGAACTCCGTTCATATTCACTGAAGAGGAGATGTATCTGCATCATTTTTCTTCCCTTGGCAGCGGCCAGCGCGAGGTGATGCAGAAATATTTTTGGGATAAGTCGGGATTGTTTTAAGGCCTGCCATGCGGGCCTTTTTTATTTTTTCATAGGACTCATTCCCTCCATAGGCGGGCAGGCGCGCAAATGAGTCCTATGAGATCTTTGTTGAAGCAGTCAGGAAACTGCGCATCATTTTTTAATATAGACGGATTTTTTATTCTGATATAAGATATATTCCAACGGGCCTATAGCATAATGGCAGTGCACCCGGTTTGCATCCGGGGTGCGGGAGTTCGATTCTCCCTAGGTCCACCATGAATTAAAAAACCGGACTTAATCCGGTTTTCATTCGCCTGCCTTTGAAGAGAGAGCGAGGACTTCCAGTACTCTGTGGTCGCGCGGCCACCAGTTCTTTTTCATTATATCAACAGGACTCTTGCCGTTGAGTTGGGAGCGTTCCCGGCTGAACCATTGCCTTATGTCGTGATAATTGTAGCTTCCCCGCAAATTCCTGACTATCGCATTTATCAGATTCAGTTTGTCTTCCACCGATGTAGGAATCTTATCCGGATTTTCAAGAAATTTTTTCAGAGCTTCCGGTTTTCTGTTCAGCAGTCCGGAAAGGATTTTTTCTCCGAGTATCTCATGAAGATCCAGCAGGATTTTTCTCATCAGGATTCCGCTGTTTGGAACTTATTATATTGTAATGATTATTATCGTTTTTGCAATGATTGTCGGTGTCCCCGCCAGGAATTGAACCTAGACTTCATGGTTCGAAGCCATGCGTGATATCCATTTCACCACGGGGACATTTTATTTTATTAAGCCCTGCCCGCCTTTGGCGGGTACGAGGACTTACTAGAATCTTATTATTTAATGCTGAAAAAAGAAACACCCGACCGCAATTGCGTGCGGCCGGGTGTTGTTCGGACAGGTGGTTTACCAGTCGACCTGGTCTTCTCCTGTCTCCAGCGGTTTGGGTCCTCTGGCGTACCTCAATTCCAGCTGCGTCATGTATTCGGAATATTCCCGTATGGCGAGTTCGGCCTCCAGACGAGCGATAGCCATGTCTTCTTCCTGCATGGTGGTGATTGCCGCGAGTTCCTCCAGGGACTCGCGGATTTCGATGCGCTTGCGCGTGCTGCGAGGCAGCTGCTTCAGCTTTTCGACTGAACGATCCTCTATGATCTTTTCCGATCCATTCCGGTTTCCAATCAAGGTTCGCTTCCGCATCTCCATGGAATTCAGGTCGTCTTCGACTTGAGTCGTTCTCCATCCGCGAATCCGCGGAAAGCTTTCCGTAACCCGCCTGGTATCATGCCGGCGATTTGGTTTCGGGAAGCCCATATAGTAAACGCCGCCTCTGGGGAAGTGTTCTATGATGGACCAGATGCCGGTGAGATTCTTCTTCGATGCTTCCAGTGCCGGCGCCATCCTTTCCAGGAGCCGGCGGTTCTTTTCCTGCCGGCGCCTGCCTTCCTCCTCCTGTTTACGCAACTCTTTTTCCGTCAGCCATCTCGCCATCTCGGCGCGTTCCCGCTTCCGGGTTTCTCTGGCGAATCTTTCCGGGAACGTCTCGACTTCGATTCCGCATATCATCTGCCTCATGAGTCATCCTCCGCGGTTTATTTTACGGCAAATCACATTCTACCTCCTTATAGTTAGATGTAAACGAACAATTGTTATTATATACCATAATTATTATTTGTCAAGTTATCAGAAATCAGGTTAGAATATTAGAGAAGAGAATATGTCAGGTAGTTGCCCTGCGGCTGAAATTTAACCGGGCAGTAGAGATTCGACAAGAGAACGTCTCATCATATCCGATAGCTATTAGTTGGCATATATGAAAATATCTAATAAGTACATATTTAATTTAAATAAAAGTTAAATTCTGCGGATAAACACCGCAGGATCACTACCTGGTATGGAAATTCCGAAAGAAATAAAGGATATTGCCGCCGTTCTTGCCGGGGCGGGTTTCAAGGCGCATCTGGTGGGCGGGTGCGTTCGCGACCTTCTTACCGGACGCGAACCTAAAGATTGGGACATCACCACTGATGCGGTTCCGGAAGAGATTCAAAGGATATTTTCCGGCTTCGCCGGCGCGACCGTGGAGAATCCTGCGACTGTTTATGAAAATCAATTCGGCACAGTCGGAATAAAGACAAATTCTGAAAATCCGGCGCTGAAAATCGTCGAGGTTACGACTTACCGAATCGAAGGGAAATATTCTGACAAGCGCCATCCTGATGAAGTTAAATTCGCCGAAACAATCGAAGAGGATTTGAGCCGGCGGGATTTTACCGTGAACGCGATGGCGATGGACATTCATTCCCGGAATGAAGATATCATAGATCCTTTCAGTGGACTGACTGATCTCAAGAATAAGATAATCCGCGCGGTAGGCGATCCGGAGATGAGATTCCAGGAGGATGCGCTCCGCATGATGCGGGCCGCCCGTTTCATGTGCCAGCTGGATTTTGAAATAGATCCGGCCACGGAAGCAGCCATGCAGAAACATGCCGGACTTTTGGAATTTGTTTCCAAAGAAAGAATCCGGGATGAATTTTTCAAGATCATCGGGACTGATTTCGCGCATGAAGGTATATATCTAATGGAGAAAAACGGATTACTGAAATATGTGATACCTGAATTATCAGAAGGAGTCGGAGTCGGACAAAATAAGCACCATATCTATTCTGTTTTCGAACACAATGTCAGATCACTTCAGTATTCTGTCGAACAGAAGCACGCGCCGGACGTCCGCATAGCTTCGCTTCTTCATGATGTCGGCAAAGTGAAAAGCAAGAGAGGCGAAGGTCCGGACTGCACTTTTTACGGGCATCAGGTCGTCGGAGAGAAGATCGTTCTGCAGATAGCCGATCGGTTGAGATTTCCGAAGGATATAGCCGAGCGTATCGCTCTTTTGGTGCGCGAGCATATGTTCGTCTATGATCCGGAAACTGTCACTGACGCCGGCGCCCGCAGATTGGTCAGGCGCGTCGGAAAGGAAAATCTTGAGGCGCTTTTCCAGCTCCG
>CAYHBW010000027.1:0-10912 GCA_964355085.1 uncultured Candidatus Saccharibacteria bacterium | reverse complement strand
CCAGAGTCTGACCGATTCTCCGACAAAAGGGAAAGATTTCCGCAGAGGAAGAGCCGCTGCGCAGAATATTTCGCCTTCTTCCACCGGTGCGGCGATTTCCGTAGTCCGGGCGATTCCGGAACTTTCCGGAAAATTCGACGGAGTGTCTTTGCGTGTTCCGATAGTCAGCGGATCAGTTGCGGATTTCACTTTTCTGGCAAAGAGAAAAACTTCCGTTGAAGAGGTGAACGATATTTTCCGGAAAGCTGCAAAAGACAAGCGCTGGAAAGGTGTCTTGAAAGTCACCGAAGATCAGATTGTCTCGTCTGACGTCATCGGCGAGCCGTGCGGAGCACTGATCGATCTCAAATTTACCCAAGTGGTGGACGAGGATTTCGTGAAAGTTTTTTCCTGGTATGACAATGAAGCCGGATATGTCGCGACTCTTATCGGGCATGTCTTGAAAGTCGCAGAGAATATTTAAAAATAGTTTATAGGTTTTAGTTTTTAGGTTTTAGAAATTTCCTAACACCTAACACCTAACACCTAACACCTAACACCTAAAATGTTAATCTACATCGGCGCCGATCATAAAGGATTCCGTCTCAAGGAATCTCTCAAGCAATATCTGAAAAATTCCGGATATGAGGTTGTAGATGTCGGAAATGAACAGCTGGTTGAGAGTGATGATTATCCTGATTTTGCCGCAATCGCCGCCCGCAAAGTCAGTCTTAACCCTGCCGATTCAAGAGCCATATTGGCCTGCGGATCAGGGGTCGGAATGGATATAGTCGCGAATAAATTCCATAATGTCCGCTCCGTACTTGCGTCAAATCCGGATCAGGCGGTTTCTTCGAGAAACGATGATGACACTAATGTGCTCTGTTTCGCCGCCGATTATATCGAGGAAGGCGAGGCGCAGAAGATCGCCGCTGCCTGGATATCCGCTTCATTTTCCGGAGAAGACCGGCATAAGCGCAGATTGAGAAAGATCGAAGACATTGAAAACAGGAAGATGTTTTGAAATAAAATGCCCGTCCGGGCATTTTACATTGCGGATCAAATAGGTTATTTTATATCCAGGACTGCTCTTTGAGAGATTCGATATGAAGCCGATGCGCATCCGGAATATCAGAAAGCTTGTCCTTATCCGGCACGGACAATCATTGAGGAATGTTTTCATGCGTGATTTCTGCTTTCCGGACAATAAGGCGCGCGAATCGGTCGGAAACATGCAAGACCGCCTTTGCTCTCTTACCGGAAGAGGGGAGAATCAGGCGAGGATAGCGGGATTACGTCTGAAAAAACTTTTCGGAGTTCCTGCCGGAATCATTCATTCGGGGTTCACGCGGGCCGAACATACGGCGAATGGGATATTGTCCGCTTACAATATGCAGGACCGGGAGA
This sequence comes from uncultured Candidatus Saccharibacteria bacterium, assembly GCA_964355085.1. GTDB lineage: Bacteria > Patescibacteriota > Minisyncoccia > UBA6257 > 02-FULL-45-10c > REEB48. The sequence goes on along the minus strand of CAYHBW010000027.1, from coordinate 9,526 downwards.
GAATCGCTTTTTCGGAAAATAATCTTATCCGGGAAAGGAATTCCGGCTATCTCGGTAATATGACCTTTGAAGAGGTCAGGGAATACTTTCCGTGGTCTCATGATGCCTGGTTGTTCAGTGATCCATTCACTCATATTCCTCCCGGCGGGGAGAGTATCGCCGATATATGCGAAGGTCGTGTGCGGATTTTTCTGGATCGGCTGGACGGAGATTTTTCCGGATTCACCGATCCGACAGTATTCGTTGTTTCTCATGGACGCACGGTCCAGTCCATCCGCTATCTTTTGGAGGGATGGAATCATAACCGGATGAATTATTCCCTTAAAAACGAGATTCCCCCCAATTGTTCCGCGACTGTTTATGAATTTTCAGGAGCCGGCCGTCCGGATCTGAAATATGCCAATCGGAAGTTCAGGCGATAGCCCCCGTAAAGGGCTATTTTTATTATATTGACCTTATCTATAAATTATAGTATAATATTTAAAGTACAAGGAGGTATTTATGGATCATCCGCCGCCGCTTCCGCCCAGGCCGCCGACCAGCAAGGATGTCGTGGAATCCTTCGTTTCTTCCGTTGTCGCCTTTCAGCAGCTTGCGAAGAAGGATCCGCAGAAGTTCAAGGAGGTTTGCGAATATGTCGATTCCGAGATCGCGAGGTTCGGCAAGCTTCACGAAAAGACGAACTTGAATCCGCAGCTGGAGCTGATTCAGGAGACGCTGAATCTCAACCGGAGATTGAGCATCATGACGCTGCTTCTCAACTACCTGAGGCTTTTCAGGTGGTAGCGCGCAGCCCGAAAGGGCTGCGTTTCTTTTTAAATGATATAATATTGATAACTGCGATGATCGTAATTCCTGCGATAAACGAAACTTCTTTTTCTGAAATAGAAAAGAAAATAAAAACCGCTTCCGAGTTCGGAGCAGAGTGGGTGCATTTGGATGTTTCCGACGGAAAATTCACTGCGAATCTTTTGTGGAATAATCCCGATGACTTGCCGGGTGTCATGGATCAAGTGTTAGGTGTCAGTGTGGAGGTTCATTTGATGGTGGAAAATCCTGAGCAGGTTGTCGCTGACTGGATTGATGCGGGAGTAAAAAGAATCATAGTGCATGCGGAAGCAGTCGGGGATTTGGAATCCTTGGCATCTTTGTGCGCGAAAGACAGCGTCGAGTTATTCGTTGCCGGAAATCCGGATACGCCAGTCGGGAAGTTTTTGGAAAACAATGTTGGAAGTTTTTTGGTTCTCGCGGTTAATCCCGGCAAGGCAGGGCAGAAGTTCGGAGAAAATCAACTTGAGAAAATAAAGCTTTTGCGGGCGCAGGTTCCGGATGCTAAAATCATAGTAGACGGCGGAGTGAATCTCGAGAACGCTTCGCAGATTAAAAATGCCGGCGCAGATATGCTGGTGGCAGCTTCCGCAATCTGGGGAAGCGCGGATCCGGCCGAGGCATACAGTAAATTGGTAAATTTGTGAATTGGTTAAGTAGAGAAATAGTCTAAGATGCGAAAATGACTAACCAACTAATCAACTAACTGACGAATTAACTAAAATGGAATTACACGAAAAGAAACTTCAATTTCTGGAGGAGATGGCGAATAAGATCCGCCAAGATATCATCGCTTCTTTAGTTGAGGCGAAGTCCGGGCATTCTGCGGGACCGCTCGGCATGGCGGATATCTTCACAGCCATGTATTTCCATGTTCTCAACCATGATCCGAAAAAACCGGCCTGGGCTGACCGCGACAGGTTGATTCTTTCAAACGGACATATCTGCCCGGTGCTTTATGCCGCCCTCGCCAATTCCGGGTATTTCCCTATTGAAGAGCTGATGACTTTGAGAAAATTGAATACAAGATTACAGGGTCACCCGCACAGGAAATCCCTGCCTGGCCTGGAAACGACTTCCGGTCCGCTCGGTTCAGGATTGTCGCAGTCTATCGGCTTTGCGCTGGCGGCGAGATTGGACAATAAAAAATACCGCGTTTATTGTCTGACTTCGGACGGTGAGCATCAGGAGGGGAATTATTTGGAGGCCGTGATGTTCGCCGGAAAACAGAAATCCAAAATGAACAATCTGACGGCGATAGTAGACCGCAACAACATCCAGATCGACGGATTTACCGAAGATGTCATGCCGCTCGAACCTCTCCGGCAGAAATACGAGGCCTTCGGCTGGCATGTGATCGATGTGAACGGGAACGATATTGCGGAATTCGTAGCGGCGGTCAACGAGGCCAAAGCGATTTATGAAAAACCGACCGTCATCATTGCGCATACTATTCCGGGCAAAGGAGTGAGTTTTATGGAAGGAGACTATACTTGGCACGGCAAGCCGCCGAGTTCCGAAGAGGCCAAGCGGGCTTTGTCAGAGCTTCGGACATTGGAGGGACAGATAAAATCGGAGCATGAATAAGAAAAATTAAAATTATAAAGGTTAAATTATAAAAAATAAAAAATGAATTCTATTTAAAATTTAAATTTTATAATTTGGATTTATGCTTTAGTTATTAATTTGTTATACTGAATATCAGTAACAAAGGTCGTGAAAATAATAAATAAAATATTTTAAAAAATAAAGTTATGATGCATTCAAAATTTCATTGGGCATGCTGCTGGAGACCTGTGGCCGGTATGGTTCTTTGGGGAGCCGGCATGTTATCCCTTGTGATGGCCTGGGTCGCAGTCTACCGGCGCGGCTTGGTCTTCAATCTTGAACCTCTTGCCTGGTATTGGAATGCGCTTGTTTTAGGCGTTCTCGGAGCTGGCGCAAAGCATGGTTTGGGCGGAGATTGCGGATCTTGCGACACTTGCGAAGTATCCGAAGAAAAAGCGATGTAAATTCTCGAGAATTTTCATGTCCGGCCGCAGTTTGCATAAAAAATTGCGGTCGGGAAGAAAATTTTTGAAATGAAAAATTTAAAAATCGATGCTCAATAAATTAGCTAAATTGAACGCAAAAACTTTTGAAAGCGACATTGAACAGCGCCCTACCAGGGATGGTTACGGCGAGGGGCTTGTGATCGCCGGAGACGCCGATCCGAACGTCGTCGTTCTTTGCGCGGATCTGACTGAATCGACCCGTTCAGAGGCCTTTTCACGGAAATTTCCCGACAGGTTTTTCGAGATGGGCGTCGCCGAACAGAATCTTGCGACTGTCGCTTCTGGTCTCGGCATCAGCGGAAAGATACCGTTCATTTCTTCCTATGCGACTTTTTCTCCTGGAAGAAATTGGGAGCAGATCCGCACGACTATTTCTTATAATGATTCCAATGTGAAGATCGCCGGCGCGCATGCCGGAATTTCCGTCGGTCCTGACGGCGCGACTCATCAGGCGGTGGAGGATATAGCGACAATGAGGGTCATGGCGAATATGCGCGTGATTGTCCCTTGCGACGCCATTGAGGCGAGAAAAGCCACTGTCGCTTCGGCAAAAGTCTGGGGACCGGTTTATTTGAGATTCGGCCGGGAGAAAATGCCGGTGTTCACGACTGACGCCACTCCTTTCCGGATGGGGAAGGCGGAAATTTTCTGGGAGTCCGGCGGCAAAGGAGGAAAATCAAAAAAACCGCAGGCGGCGATAATCGGCTGCGGATCGCTTGTCCATTATGCTTTGCAGGCGGCGAAAGAACTGGATGCGGAGGGAATCGGCACTCTGGTCATAAATAATCATACTATCAAGCCGCTGGACGAAAACGCTTTATTGAAGGCCGCGGAAGATTGCGGAGCGATAGTGACAGTCGAGGAACATCAGATTTCCGGTGGTCTCGGCGGTGCGGTGGCTGAACTTATGGCGAAAAATAATCCGGTGCCTATGGAATTCATCGGCATGCAGAATGTTTTCGGCGAGTCCGGCGCGCCGAAAGAGCTGATCGAAAAATACGGAATGGGAGTGACTGACATAAAGGAAGCGGTCAAAAGAGTTTTAAGGAGAAAACAGTAAAAAACGCCCCGACCAAGGTCAAGGCGTTTTTTTATTGCTTATTCCGGATTTTTATGCAAAGATATTGTCAGTTCATTCATATCCGGAGAAAAATCAATGCAGGTCAATCTGGTTTATCTTCTGATCCTTTTCATATCAGTGATTCTGCATGAAATCGCCCATGGTTATTCGGCGCTTTATTTCGGCGATGATACGGCTAAACGGGCAGGCCGGCTGACGCTGGATCCGCTGGCTCATGTCGATCTGATCGGAACGATTCTGGTCCCATTGTTCTGCCTGTTTTCCGGCGCTCCGATTTTCGGCTGGGCTAAACCAGTTCCTGTCGATTTTAACTCGTTGCCTAACAGGAAGGCGGAGCTTTGGGTCACTCTTTCCGGAATATTGATCAATTTTGCGCTGGCGATTCTCGCCGCCGTCCTGATCCGTTTGCTGGTTTTATCCGGAGCGCAGGTCCAGGCGGGAGATTCATTTTCTGCGATCATGATTTCTCTGTCGGTGATGCGGATAAATCTGATGCTGGCGGTTTTCAATCTCATGCCCTTTCCTCCGCTGGACGGCTGGAGGATCTGGGGCGTCTGGCTTCCGTATGAAATGCGCATGAGGATCGAAAGCAATCCAGGCATAGCCATGTTCCTGCTTCTTATGCTGATGCCTTATGTGATCGGCTTCATAGTCGCTCCTTTGATGTCGATTTTCATAAGGATTTTTCTGGCAGGCGTTTAGTTTCGCGCCCCGTATTTACGGGGCGTTTTTTATTGCGGGCGGAACTATGATAAAATTAAACAAATGAGGAAAAACGCATTCGACATAGTGACCATCGGCTCGATCACCAGGGATAATTTTCTCGAAGGAGATTTCATGACCGGAAAATTCCCCAAGGCGCCTTCCGGAGAAGCTTTGATATTGCCGTACGGGGAGAAGCTGGAAATAAAAAATGTCCATATCACCATCGGCGGAAACTCCGCCAATGCCGGCGTGACTTTCGCCAGGCAGGGCTTCCGGACCGCCTGTTTCGGCAAGGTCGGAAACGATCTTTCCGGAAAAGAAATTTTCTCGAGATTGAAGAGTGAAAATGCGAATCCTTTACTGGCCGTTTCAGATGAAAAACCGACGGCTTATTCAGTTTTACTTCTCGAGAAAGGTGAGCGTACGATTCTCGGTTATCATGGCGCTTCGGATACCATGAAAATTGGGGATATTCCCTGGAGTCGCCTGAAAAGTTCCTGGTGGTATCTTTCTTTGGCCGGAGAGTCGGATAAATTTCTGAAGCCGCTTCTTTCTTTTGCCAGGAAAAACAAGATCAAAGTCGCTTTCAATCCAAGCGGCCATCATATCCGCCATAAGCGTCCGCAGATAGTTTCGGCGCTGAAAGACCTGTCTTTTCTGGTTTTAAACAAAGGAGAGGCGGCTGATCTTGTCGGTATGTCATTCAGAAAAGAAAAAGAAGTATTCAGAAAATTAGACAAAATGACTCCGGGAATAGTGGCTGTAACGGACGGATCCGCGGGAGTTACGGTTTCCGATGGCGAGTTTCTGTATAAGGCCGGGATTTTTAAAGAGAGGAGGATCGCGGACAGGACAGGGGCAGGGGATGCTTTCGGTTCGGGTTTTGTCGCCGGACTGATGGCCAGGAATAAGGAATCAGGAATTAAGGAATTTTCTACAGAGGATATAAAATATGCAATAAGATTGGCAAGCGCAAATGCAACTTCAGTGGTCGAAAGCATAGGCGCCACAGAAGGCATACTTACTGGGAGGGGATTTCAAAAAAATCGGTGGAAAAATTTTCCGGTTAAAGTTCAAAAATTGTAAAAAATATGCACGAGAAATGCAATAAATTGTCGGCTGTTCTGCGTACCGATCGGCACATACTCGAGGCGGTTTGCGCCGATTTGGAAAGAGCTTCCGGTAAGGTCGGAGTGATGGAGCAGATCGTGGATCAGAATGACGCCATTGTCAGGGATCGCCTTGATTTCCTGGGACTGGGAAGGAATGTCGGAGTTTATGACATTTATGATGCGCTTATCAGCAAGGTTGAAGCCGATGATATAAAAATCTACGACGGTCTCCGCCGTCCAAATCTTTCCATTCCCGAAGAAGCCCTGCGCATCCTTTATCTGGCGGAATCAGTATCCGGAAAACAGAAGGGTTTTTTCCTCAAGAAAGAGGTCGCCCGTAAATTTCTTTACAATGAACCGCCGAGACTCGTAATGGCCGCGCTTGGTTATGACACCGTGGACGCAATGCTCGCGAAAGAGGATCTGCTGGAAGTCTATTGTTCCCTCCGTTTCCTGGAAAGCTCCAATTGGCTGAACGAAGTTTTTTTCCGGCAATATGAACATCTCACTCCCGATGATTTCGAGGAACGAGACATAACTTCAAAGGTTCTCGGGCAGAAATGGGTCGTGGCGGCGGGAAAATTCACCAAGAAGAAATATCATAACGTCAGCCATCTCAAGGAACTTGGGGTGATTTTCGTGATTCCGGTCAGCCTGGGTTTCGCGGGCGAAACTTTGCGTCTTCTGTCTCTTCTCAATCATTATTTCAATGAAATCTATTTTTACAGCGATCTTTTCCGGATGTTTTCCGGAGATGAGGAAAAATTTTCAAAAAATCTGATTTCACTTCTGCGAGGAGATGTACTTGAGAAGCGGCTTCCGCAGATGCTGAAGGAGGCCAAGCGTTCGAATGTACTGATAGTCCAGCGTTATCTGGCCAAGGACGATGAGAATGACTGGCGGCTTTTCGAGCCGCATGTGAATCCGGAGGCGATGCATTGGGAAAAGGCGGAGAATGGGATCGTAAAGGTTCCGGAAGTTCTCAATGAACTGAAGGACGGTCTGCATTTCTGGAAAGATCTCGGCTGGGTCGGGGATTATTTCAAAGACGAAGTCGGACGGGATATCCTCGTCAGTTTCAATCTTGTGGATACGGTTATGTCCCTGGTCATGGAAAAACAGATGATCAAATACCTCTATCATCATCAGGAGGCGCTTTGGAACAAGATATTCATAAGCCATCTCGGCGAGGACCGGGTGGCCGATTTTATAAAGAAAAACATCATCCGTGGCTGGTTTGAAATTTAGATTTCCCGTTGCATTGTCCGGAATTTCGTGTAAATTTATGATAACCCATGGATATTGAAAATGATTTCGCCGGAAAAGAATCCGGAAAACATACAAGTAAAAAAGGCGCTATGAAGATTGCCAACTGTCCGAATTGCCGGGGCGTGCTTTTCAAAGAGTTCAATATAGAAACCGCCATCGGCGAGGTTTCATTCATAATGCGCTGTCCTCATTGCCAGAAAAATATAATCGTGACCATCAATTCCGATATCGATCTCCGCATGCCGCAATAAAAAACCACCGTTCATCCGGTGGTATCTTTCGGTTTTTCCGGAACAAGCGCTCCGAATTCCTGCGCCCCGACTTTGGTGTAAACGAATCTACTGGGCAGCTTTCCTTCCTTGAAGAGTTTTTCCCCCATTTTGGAAAGGACGGCAGGAAGATTTGGTATCGTCTCGTGGGAAAAATCAAAAGCGTGCATTCCCTTGAGATTTACCAGGACGTTTTCCAGATAAGCGCTCATCAGGCGGTAGAAATATCTTTGGGACCGCATTCCCGGCACGACAGCGAGCGAGGTGCAGTAGTATATCCTGTCCGGAAGGAATTCCGGAAACAGATGCTGGTATCTTTCCGGGTTCATGTAGGTGATACTGGCTTTCTGCAGATTGCCGGTTGAAAGCATGTAGGCGACGACTTTCCCGTCAATCTCCATATAATATTTCAGGTAGTCCGGATCGGTCAGCGCAGCCATGAAAGAATTCCGGTGATAGCATTTCTGATTCTGGACGCATTCCACTTCTTTCCCGGCGAAAGAATCCTCGTATATTTTCCAGATCTGTTCGCGTATTTCCTCGTCGTCAATTTTGGATACTATGATGACTCCTTGTTTGTTTTCCACAGGCCACCTTCTTTAAAGTCCTGTTTATAAGTATAATTAATTTCAGGACACATACAATGGATATGAGTCATGCGCAAAGAACGGTCTTCCAAGAAAGCCGTCAAGCGTTTGGATCTGGTGGTGAGCAAGCCCTGCGGATCTTGCCTGTGCCCCTCGAAGAGCGATAAGCCATTCGGTTATTCTCTTCTACTGGATCTTTACGGCTGTAAAAAGAATCTTTGCGATGATATGGATGACACCTATGATTTCCTGAATAAGCTTGTCGCTTTCCTGAAAATGCACAAGCAATCGGAACCGACGGTGGTCAGGACGGATCATGAGAAATATCCGAGCAAGCGCGGTCTGTCGGGATGGGTTCCGCTTGTCGAGTCTGGGATCCAGATCCACACGCTTACGGTCAAGAATTTCATAACAATCGACATTTACAGTTGTCGGAAATTTAACCGGAGGAAGGTCGCCAAGCATGTTAAAATCTGGTTTGGAGCCAAAGAGTCGGAAGAGCATTTCATTCTCCGTGGCACCAGATACGGAAGAATAAGAGCTTAAATCTACTTGATTAGTCCACGAATAAGTTCGTGGTTTTTTATTCGTCGCGCGGCCATCTGCTATAATGAAGTTAAATCCTTGCAAGCAAGAAACCGCAGACAATGACAACTTTCATAACTGTTTTCGATCTGGTCGTCTCGCTTTTCGTACTCGGTTTGAGTTTGTTTGTCTTGAGGCAGAATCCCGGCCGGAAGATCAATCAGGTTTTCGGGGTGACGATCTTTTTTTTCGCCTCCTGGATCATCAGTTCGTCTTTATCGGACATACTCGGATTCCAGGGTTCGGAATTCTGGGCGCTTTGGTTCGCCCGCGCCTGCATAATCGGGCCGTTCTTTTTCTGTCCTCTTTTTCTTTATTTCACATACTATTTCCCGCGCCAGACAAGCGAGGTTTCACGGTTCAAATTCATTGCGATGTTTTTTGTTCCGGTTATTTCGGTTTTTTTCTTTCCCACGGATTACAATGTGGAAAGCATATCTCTGGAAACATGGGGCACCGGATTCATACCGGGACGGCTTTATTTGGCCCTGCTGATCTGCCTGTTGGTTTATTTTGGATTCGGACTGTACCGCCTTGCCGGGGCTTACCGCCAGAACAGATCACCGAGGGAGCGAGCGCAGATTTTTTATGTTTTTATCGGAGTCATTACCTTCGTTACAATCGGAATTTTGACGAATATCATTCTTCCGGTCTACGGAATTGCCCAGTTTAGCGTATTCGGACCGGCGATTTCGATGCTTATTTTCACAACCCTGACCGCCTATGCGATTCTCAAGCATCATCTTCTGGAGACATGGCTGGTCGTCAGGATGGGTGCTGTTTTTTCGATCCTTTTCGCCATCATCGCCTTCATATACGTTTCTCTGACCGGCCTGTTGAGTCAGTATATCGGCGGAACCACCTCATTACTCATGGTTTCTCTTTTCATAACTCTCACATTCGAACCGCTCAAGAAATTCGTGGAAGACAGGACGGACAGGGTGTTTTTCAGCCGCCATTATAATCTGGACAGCGTCATCAAGGAGCTTACCTCAACCGTCCACGCCATAAGTCTCGATCTGAACAAGATCCTCAT
>CAYHBW010000026.1:0-11838 GCA_964355085.1 uncultured Candidatus Saccharibacteria bacterium | reverse complement strand
CCATCTTGTTCTCGCGACTCAACGACCGTCCGTAGAAGTCATTACCGGACTTATCAAAGCAAACATCACTTCCCGCATGGCGCTCCAAGTTGCCAGCCAGGTTGATTCCCGCACGATTCTTGATAATGCCGGAGCGGAAAAACTTCTCGGCGGCGGAGATATGCTTTTCGTATCAGCGGAACTTTCAAAGCCAAAGCGTATCCAAGGCGCTTATGTCAGTGAAGAAGAAATCCACGCTGTTGCTGATTTCATCCGCGATAACAACGACATGCCGGCGACTGTCATGAAGGAAGAGGAGAAAGAAAAAAATCCTACTATGGCGGATAAATTCGATTACAAAGGCGGAAATAGGGATATCAACTTCGACGATTACGCCGGAGGAGATGAAGACAGCGACGAGCTTTATGACGCGGCGGTTGAAGTCGTGCGCGAAGCCCAGAAAGCTTCGGCTTCACTTCTCCAGCGACGCCTTGCAGTCGGCTATGCCCGCGCCGCAAGACTTCTCGATCTCATGGAATCCAAAGGCGTCGTCAGCCCCGGAGACGGAGCAAAACCAAGGCAGGTATTCATAGAAAAAAATCCCGAAGGATAACAAAAAGCCCCGCAATGCGGGGCTTGTTTTTATTTAAACCGGAGGATCCCAGATCGGATATTCCTTTTCGTCTATCTCAAGAGCCACTGAATACTGGCTGATTCCGATTTCCCTGACTTTTTTCCAAAAAAACTTCCGGAAAGCATCTTGGGAGGATTCATTTTGATGATCCGGAAGAAGACGGACGCGGACAACATCTTTTCCGACAATCGAATTATCCGGACCCAATCCTGCATGAGGACAGTGCAGAACTTCCAATTCATGCACTCCTTCGCAGCTCCTCACCTCGAAATGGAGACTGGAAAGAAGGCGCGAATGGTTTTCAGATGGACTCATTTTCCTCCTTGCTACTTTTTTGGTACTGATGAAATATCATAACAGAAAAATAAGTTATGTCAAGAAAAAAATTGACATGCTTCTCTTTCGGAAGTATTATCTAAATTAACGCTTTTTGAAAAGAGAATATCTGATGGAAGAAGCCAAGGAAGCCGAACAGCAATTGACCAGACTTTTCCCTGAAATCGAGTTCCCATATGTCGCCCTCGGTCCGAATCTGAAACCGATAGCCGGTGGCTCGTCTACAGAAGAAGCAGAACGCAGGAGCCGTATCGCAGGTTGTAGCACCCCATTTGTAGCGCGTAATCATAGGTTGCGCTATCCAACACGAGACCAATTTGTCGCGATTGAACCGAATTATAAGCTCATAGCGCAATTCGATTCTAAGGAAGAAGCTGATAAAAGGTACCAAGGCAAAGCAATCATCACAGAAGGATACAATAATTATCTCAGTCGATGGCAATCTTTCATAATTGATATCAGCCCGAAAACCATAATCGCTTCTGGGCAAACCGAAAATGAAGCCCGCGAAAAAGCGAACAAAGCCGGATGTCCAAATCCCGTGATTGAATCCAACTGGGTCTAAATCAAACGCAAATCCGCCAAATAAGGCGGATTTTTTATTTGAATATATGCTCAACGTCCTATCTGTTTTTTGGCGTTATCCAGAATCCCAGTTTATATTTCCCGCCGAGCATCAAGCGGGTCTGCGCTTCAAGCGCAGGGAAAGCCCCGAAGGCTATCAAAGTTATCGGCATGAGCGCCCATTGCAGAAGATACAAAGCATAATGACGGAAACGGATTCCCTCCGGCTTCGGCGGAAGAAGCATGACGCTCAAAATAGCGGAACTGACTATGCCCAAACTTGCGAGCGACATGATCCAGCGGGTGATATTCGGAAGATTATAAGAAAGTATGCTGGAATTGAAATCCCCTGTTCCGATGACCACCGGCAGCCAGCCGAGCGCGAAAATTATAAGCGAATTGGTCGCCCAAGAATGAAAACCTTCCGTGCCATGGAACGCCCAGTACAATTTTGACTTGAGCGGAATGGCTTTGTTTTTCCGGAAACCTTCGAACATATACGGAACATTTTCCGCGCCCCAGGCCCAGCGCCTCTGCTGCTTATAAAGATTGGCCATCGTTCCCCAGAAAGTCGGGGCCACATTGGCATCCATCGAAACCGCATAAAAAAGCGGGATCACGCGCCAATCACCGGAATAATGGAGATAGCATTGCCAGAAAATCCTGGAATCTTCGGAAACGATGTCTTTCTGCCAATATCCTATTTCAATCAAGGCCTTAAGAGGCATGGCATGGGAAGAAAAAGTCGTCAGCCGCTCCGGACGCGACTGTTGCATCATCTGCCAGAAAGTGGCGGAAAAAGAAATTACCCTTGCCAATGCCGGCGCCTGATAGATGTTATTCGTGAAAAGCGGAATCGGCTGATAGCTGGATCTCTGCGGATGTTCGGCGGTCAGGAAATTATAAGTCAGGCACCCGAAATATTCCGGATAAATCTGCGTGTCGACGTCGAAAACTGAAACAAGCACATTTTCATGCGAAATACCAAGCTTATCTATTATTTTTTCTTTGGCCTCTTTCGCCGACCAGGACTCATTCGATCCCTTGCCGGGAATTTCATTCGGGAGATCCGCCGGATGCACGGTCGTAAGAATATGCGGGAATATGGAGGCTTGCCCGCCTCCTGGATTGGAGGTTAGGGAAAATTCCTTCATGATTCTCTCCGCAGTCGCTTCCGCTTCCTTGCCGGCACGCTCCTCTATTGCCAAAACCAATAACAGTTTCTCTTTCGGATAATTGGAACGGGCGAGACTCTGAAAAGATTCCCGCACGACTTCATATTGCTCCGTCGCCATCGGCAGAATCACAAGGTGATGTATAGATTTCCAATTCGCAAAAATATCAATCCTCTCGCGATAATTAATCCTCATAACCTCGCGCATTTTTTGGAAAGTTGAACGCAAGTGGAACGAAAGATAAATAGACTTGCAGAGCCAATAAACATCAAAAAGTATTATAAAAATCGCCGCCCAGACAGGTTTTTGCCAGGATAAAAAAACGACCAAAAATAAAGTGGTCCAAGACAACGCGCCGGGAAAGAATTCAAATAATCGGATCATTGTAAGTCATCCAATGATAACTCCGGAACTATTAAATTAAAAGATTTTGAATCCGTTATCAAACGCAAGCAGTCCTCCTCCCCAAGTTGCAAGCGCCAGACAAGCGGCGAACAGAAGAATATCGAGCTCGTATCCGTTTATCAGTTTTTGTCCATTCTTCATCTTCCAAAGAGCCGCCACGAACATTTCTCCGGCGAAAAGCAATCCTAAAACCTGGACTCCGGCGCCCAAGATCAATAAAGCGCCTCCGACAACTTCCAAGAAAGCTATATAAGCGCCCCATAAACCGCCCGGACGTAAGCCCATTGCATTGAAATTTCCGGCATTGGTCTTTAAATCTCTCAATTTAGGAAGGCCATGAGCCAAAAAAATCAGGGCGACCATCAGACGAAGAACCAAGTGCATCCACTCTCCGAATGGATATAAGATATTGATCATAATCACATTATACCATTTCGCCGCCTTCCTTTGACAATCAACCGGAAATTCACTATTTTAAGTACATGGTCTCGTCTCCGCCTGCCGGCGGATATCCTAATCATCAATATGGTGCCATCGTCTAGCCTGGCCTAGGACGCTGCCCTTTCACGGCGGAAACGCGGGTTCGAATCCCGCTGGCACTACCACAAATCTAATTAATTTATGAGAAAAGGATTTGAATCAAAATCATTTGAGCAGACCGGCGACCTATTTGAGTGGCAATATATCGGGCAAATTGATACGAAAAATCCCGAATACCGAAAAGCGCTGGAAGAAGTGAGAAAATCCGAAGTTGAAGCCGGTGAAGAAAACGGATATGTACGGTTCCGAAAAGCTCTTGATCTAGCGAAAAGATTTCAGCCTTATGATCCGACAAACCCGGACAAACATTTTGCCAGAGATATCCGCATCGCCGTTCAGGATCTGCTTGGGCTGAAAACAGAAGAGGAAATGAATCGGATAAAATTTTATACGGCCGTAGGCAGTCCGCTTGATAAACTTCACAGCGTTGACGCCTTTATTGAATATACCGACGAAAACGGAGAAGTCGTCCGCGCCACATTTGACCTGACCGTTAATCCGAATAAACAAGGATATAAAACAGACATTGTCGTACAGGCCGATGATCTTCCAGATCCGAATATCAACGAAAAAGAATACCTTGATGCGATAAATGAATTTGCAAAAAGAATTTTACCGAAAATGATCGTTAAAAAACTTCAGGAGCAAAAGAAAATCATTTTTCAGAAAAAGTGAGGAGGAGGATAATACTTTCAATTGAAACCAGCTTCGACCCGCACTAAAAGGGCATTGCTCGCTGCGGCTTGCCGCTGGCGAGAATAAATGATGCCCTTTTAGTGACGGGACAGGCGATAAGGCAATTATGAAAATTTTATCCATTGAGACATCTTGCGACGAAACGGCAATGGCTATTGTCGAAGCGAAAGGCGGATTAAAAAATCCGCAGTTTAAAGTTCTGGAAAATATAGTCTCCTCCCAGATCGCTATCCACCGTCCTTTCGGGGGAGTTGTTCCGAATCTCGCCAAGCGCGAGCACCTGAAAAATCTTCCGAAAATTTACAGGCAGCTGTTGAAAAAATATCCCGGACTTGAGAAAAAAATCGATGCAATCGCCGTTACGGTCGGCCCGGGACTTGAGCCAGCTCTTTGGACAGGAATCACTTTCGCGCAAGCGCTTTCAGAACGGATAAATAAACCGCTTATAGGCGCGAATCACATGGAGGGACATCTGTACTCGAATTGGCTTCCAATTCGAGAAACTCAAATTATAAAATCTAAATTAAAAAATAATTCTCTAAAACCTAAAACCCAAAACCTAAAACCTCAGATAAAGTTCCCGGCCATAGCGCTCATTGTCAGCGGAGGACACACCATTCTCCTCCATATGACCGCGATCAATAAATGGACAAATCTCGGCGAAACATTGGATGATGCCGCCGGAGAAGCATTTGACAAGGTGGCGAGAATACTTGAACTTCCCTACCCAGGCGGTCCGGAAATCCAGAAAATTTCCGCGAAAGGAAATCCGAACGCGATAAAATTCCCTCGTCCGATGCTTAATAAGAAAAATTACCTCTTCAGCTTTTCCGGACTGAAAACTTCCGTTCTTTATTTCCACCGCGATAATCCTGATTTCAAGAAAGAAGATATTGCCGCCTCATTCCAGCAGGCCGTAATCGATGTCCTGACAAAAAAAACAATACGCGCAGCCGAAGAATTCAAAGCGAAATCAATCCTGCTCTGCGGCGGAGTTTCAGCCAATAAACCGCTGCAGGAAAGTTTGAAAGTTGAAAGTGAAAAGTCCGGCGCAAAATTCATCTGCCCGGATTTCCAATACAATACCGACAATGCCGCCATGATAGCCGTAGCGGCTTATATCGGGGAACTCTCCAAAAAGAAATATAAAATGGAAGCGCAGGGCAACTTGACAATGTAGATTTTAAAATCTAAAATATCTGCAGAACTTCAGAGGATGCCGATCATGAAATGTCGAAATAATAGATGCGGCGGTACTTTCAAACAGGAATGGTTAACGATAAAAGTCACATCTTCAAAAAATAAAGTGGCGAAAATTGTAACACCCGCTCTGAAATGCCAAAAATGCAGAAGAATAATTTTTACCATAAACCAAGCGAAGTTTGCCACAAGGAAATCACTAGCCATTCTTAAGAAATCAGCAGCTAAATGAGCTGCTTTTTTATTTCAAAAAAATCATTTATACTTTCCAATATATGAAAGAACTTCCATCCGCCTACGACCCTAAAGCGCATGAAGAAAAAATCTACGAGCAATGGGAAAAATCCGGATATTTTAACCCGGACAATCTTCCCGTTTCTAAAACCTTAAACCTTAAACCTAAAACCTTCTGCATTACCGTCCCGCCTCCGAATGTTACCGGATCACTTCATATGGGCCACGCCCTAAACGCCACGATTCAGGACATCCTTATCCGTAAAAAAAGGATGGAGGGCTATCGGACTCTCTGGGTTCCGGGAACAGATCACGCCGGAATTGCCACGCAAAATGTCGTGGAAAAAGATCTGAAAAAGCAGGGGCTCACACGCCACGATCTCGGACGGGAAAAATTCCTGGAAAAAGTCTGGGAATGGAAGGATAAATACGGAAATATAATCCTCGGTCAATTTAAGAAGCTCGGCTCATCAATGGATTGGTCCCGCACCCGGTTCACCATGGACGAAGGGTATCAGAAAGCGGTCAGCGAAGCATTTTTGCAATACCAAAAAAAGGGTTGGCTTTATAAAGCCGAACGCGTAATCAACTGGTGCGTTAAAGATCAGACCAGCTTGTCGGATCTGGAATTGGAATATAAAGAAGAGGAAGGAAAGCTTTGGTTTATAAAATATCCGCTTGCTGACAAAAGCGGCCTTGTCGTTGTTGCAACTACCCGTCCGGAAACAATGCTCGGCGATACCGCAGTTGCCGTAAATCCAAAAGATGAACGGTTCCGCGCGCTTGTCGGAAAAAATTTATTGCTTCCGATTCAAAACCGGGAAATTCCGGTCATCGCAGACGAAGAAATTGAAATGGGATTTGGAACCGGCGCAGTCAAAGTCACCCCTGCGCATGACCTCTTGGATGCCCGCCTTGGCGAAAAACATAATCTTCCTATAATCAAAGTTATCGGTCCGCTCGGTAAAATGACTGAATCTGCCGGCGCGCCTTTTACGGGAATGAAAGTCGCTGAATGCCGGGAAAAAATAGTTGAAGAACTTAAAAGTCAGAACTTAATTGAAAAAGAGCAGGACTATACGCACAATGTCGCTCTTTGCTATCGCTGCGCTAGCGTGATTGAACCTTTGCCGAGCCTGCAATGGTTCGTGAAAATGGATGAACTGGCAAAAACCGCCGTTCAAGCCGTAAAAAACGGCGAGGTCAGATTCCATCCGCAAAATTGGGAAAAGGTGTATTTGGATTGGCTCGAAAATATCCGCGACTGGAATATCTCCAGGCAAATCTGGTGGGGGCATAAAGTTCCGCTCAATGGAGAGACGGATGTTCTGGACACCTGGTTCTCTTCCGCGCTCTGGCCGTTTGCCACGCTCGGCTGGCCGGACAAAACAAAGGATATGGAAAATTTCTATCCGACTCAAGTTCTTTCCACAGCACGCGACATCATCAACCTTTGGGTCGCCCGCATGGTCTATTCCGGATTTGAATTCACCGGCAAGAAACCTTTTTCTGACGTCATCATCCACGGGACAATTCTGACCAAAGACGGAAGGCGGATGTCCAAATCACTCGGCACCGGAATCGATCCGATGACGTTGATTGAAAAATACGGCGCTGATGCGACCCGTTTTGGATTGATCTGGCAAGCCATGGGCGGACAGGATATACACTGGGACGAAACTGCGGTCATGGCCGGAAAAAAATTCGCAAATAAAGTATGGAATATAGCGCGTTTTGTTTTATCAAAACAAAACGAAATTATAAATTTTAAATTATCAAATATAAAAGAATTGAGGGAAGAAGATAAGGAAATCTTAGAAAAACTTGACACAACAAAAAAATCAGTTGAAAAAGATATCGACTCCTATCAGTTCGGACAGGCCCTGCATACTCTTTATGATTTCATCTGGCATGAATTTGCCGATAAATATGTCGAGCTTAGCAAGAATCGGACCGATGAAGAGGTCAAGCAGATTCTCGGGCACATCCTGTTTTCAATTCTTAAGCTCCTACATCCTTTCATGCCTCATCTCACTGAAACTGTTTATCAGAATATCCCCGGGAAAGAAAAGGATTTTCTGATGATTGAAGAGTGGTAGAATTAAAGCATGATCTCCCTGCCCCTTCTGCTCGGACTTCTGCCATCCTTCGCCTGGCTGTTTTTCTATCTTAAAGAAGATCCGCATCCTGAACCGAAACGCCTGATACTCGAAACCTTCATTGCAGGCGCCGTGAGCACGTTCATCGTCCTCGGGGTTCAGATGACGTTCAACGGCTGGGCCATCGATCGTGGAATAGTCCAGTACGGCATCATTTCCTTCTTCGTCCTTTCGGCAATCGAAGAGATATTCAAGTTCGGAGCCGCCCGGCTGGTCATAGACAAGCATCCGTACGATTTCGATGAACCGGTGGATGCCATGATCTATCTGATAGTCGCCGCACTCGGTTTCGCCGCGGTCGAGAACATCGCCGCCGCGTCGAAATCCACCGAACTTCTTTTTGAAACAACCACTTTGCGGTTCATCGGTGCCACCCTTCTCCATACCTTGAGTTCCGGACTCCTAGGATACTATTGGGCGCGCGAAATCATCACCCGCAGGAAATATCTCCTATATGTAGGTTTTGCACTTGCCGCGACTTTGCATACCGGATTCAATTATCTTATACTTAATTATGAGCCCGTCGTGGTTCCGACCACGTTCCTGATGGTCGCGGCGCTCTTCATACTTTACGATTTCGAAAAGTTGAAGCGTCAGTAGACGCTTCACCCCGCCAACGACGCGGGTGATCGATAAATAAAATAACTAAAAACTACCCATATGGATCAAGATGCAAAAAAGTTTTTTGAAGGACTCACTGATGCGATGAACGAAGAAACCGCCATCGAACCGCATATTGAACTCGCGAAAGCGACGACTCTCCCGACCAGATCCAAATCCGAAAGCAAAAAAGAATCTTCCATCGCCGAGCTTCTCGACGAAGGCGAAGGGCAGCTGACAATCGATGTCTATCAGACTCCGGCCGAAATAGTTGTCGAATCCACCATTGCCGGAGTTGATCCGGAAAATCTGGATGTGGACATCTCCCCTGAATCAGTCACCATCCGCGGAAAGCGCGAAAAGGAAAGGAAAATTTCCGAAGAGGACTATTTCTATCAGGAATGCTATTGGGGCAGATTCTCCCGATCAGTCATCCTCCCGCAGGAAATCGATCCGGAAAAATCCGAAGCCACGCTTAAAAACGGCGTCCTGACGATTCACATGCCGAAAGTGGACAGACGGAAATCCAAGAAACTGAAAGTAAGCTTGAACTGAAATAAAAAACTTCCCTTCCGGGGAAGTTTTTTATTCCGGTTTTTATTATTGGTGATTTGGCTTTTTTTAAATTTATAATTTAAAATTTGAATTTTCAGCAAAATAGGGTTACTTTAATTATAAGTTCTTCGACTTAGGAATATGAATGAGAAACCTCGGAAGAGTCGGAATGATATTCAACGGCGGAGGCCTTGCCGGATGCTACAGCGTAGGATTCGTAAAAGCGCTGGCTGAAAGGGGGGTAAGACCGGATTACGTCCAGGGAGTCTCGGTAGGCGCTCTCACTTCCGCAAAACTTATTTCCACCGATTGGAACGTGGCGGAGGTGGAGCGGCTTTGGCTCAAGATCCAGGAGCTCGGACCATCGAGTATTTTCAATAAGTGGGACATATCGAAAAATGTTCCCCTGCTCAAGCCGTCTATTTTCAGCGAAAAAAACATCTTCAATCTGATAATCAAAAATCTGGATTTCCGTGCAATTGCGGATTCCCGAATCGAATATCATATCATCGCCAATAACCGGAACAAGAAAAAAATCACGGCATTTTCGAATCATGATCCGGAATTCCTGAAAGACCCAACCCGTCCGGAAAAAATACTTTCAGGGGCAATCGGCCTCTATGGCGTCCTCCCTTCGGCGCTAATTGACGGAGACTGGTACGGAGACGGCATGGGTTTCACTCTAAGTGAAGCTATCAAGGCCCGCTGCGATACCATCTTCATCTTCATGAACGATCACTTCAGTCAGACGCCGAGAAACTTCGGCGAACTCCCGTTTTACCGGCAGTTCGTTTCAGGATTCCACGACATCGTGATGAAGCTTGATGAACGGGAAATAAAATACGCCAGGGGCAGGGGATATGACATATTGGAGAACAACCCCTCCGGACGGTTTGAAGATGCCAATCCGTTTCATAAAAAAATCAGACGCCGGATCAAGCATCTCATTGATGAGACCGTGGAAGCCGCTAAAAACGACGGGGATGTGGCTGATATATTCTCCCCGCACAGGATCATAATCCTCACTCCGCCATCCCCCATCCCGACCCTTCATACTCTGGGATTCCAGAAAGATGATCCTGAAATCGGCTATCCGGGAGATGTGAATCTGGCCATCGAACAATGCTATAAGATTTCCGATGAATTCTGGGAAAAAATATAAAAACCGCAAATGCGGTTTTTTCTTTTTGTGCCGCCGGTCGGACTCGAACCGACACGCTCTTGCGAGCAACAGATCTTAAGTCTGTCGTGTATGCCATTTCACCACGGCGGCGTCATAAATATCTTACCTGATTTTCCGATTATTGCAATTTGATTTATAACCGCTAAAAATGATTGTATAAACACCGCATATATTATAAAATAGTACTAATCACCTATGGCTAACAATTTAGAACCGCATTCCGATCTCAAATCATTGATGAACGAAGCGCTCCAGCTCCGGAACGTCAACCACGAAAAACTTTCCCAGCTGACCGGAATCTCCGAACGCTATATTCTGGCCATCCAGAATATTGAAGTCGAGAAGCTTCCGCCGCCGCCTTACGTCAGAGGATATATCAAAAAGATATCCGAGGTTCTGAATCTCAATCATGACGAAATATGGGATCTCTATAAGAAGGAATTATCTAGAGGGACATCCGGAAAATACGATACACTTCCAGAAAACCGGTTCGCAATACGCCATCTTTCGAGAAAGCAGATATTTTCCGCCATTCTCGGATTATTTTTCGCCGCATATCTTCTGTCCAATGCCGGAAGACTGATAGGCAAGCCGGATCTCCGGATTACATTCCCCGAATCCCCGATATTCACGACTATTGAAGACCGGGTGGCGATAACCGGGCGGCTCGATCAGAAAGACAAGCTGACGGTCAACGGCGAAGAAATTTTCATAAGCCAGGACGGCACGTTCCTCAAAGAATACGGGCTCCAGCCTGGTTTGAATTATTTTGAATTCAAGGCAGTGAGATTCCTCGGCAGCGAAACATCGCAGGTCAGGCAGATCCTTTATCAGCCGCCGGCCGAGCTTCCGGAAATCCGCAGATAGGCACTTATTAACAGCCCGATATTTCAAATGACAGATGTTCAATGCTAATATTCACTTGTCTTATTTCGGAGACAAATAATTAAATAAGTTTAATTTATAAATTAACATCATGAGTAAAGAAAAAAAGCAGGAGGAACAGGGAGGGGGGCTAGAAGAATTATTATCCACTCTTCAGGATAAATACGGCGAAGGCGCGATAATGAAGCTCGGCGACGCCAAGAAAGTAAACGTCGACGTCATTCCTACCGGATCTTTTTCCCTTGATCTGGCTCTCGGAGTCGGCGGACTGCCTAAAGGCAGGATAATCGAGATATTCGGCCCTGAATCCAGCGGCAAAACCACTCTCGCCCTGAATGTCATAGCGCAAGCGCAAAAAAAAGACGGGAAAGTGGCTTTTATAGACGCTGAACACGCCATGGATCCGGATTATGCCGCCAGACTCGGAGTCAAAGTCAAAGATCTTCTCATCTCCCAGCCGGACAGCGGGGAGGACGCATTGAACATCCTGGAAAGCCTGGTAAAGTCCAACATCATAGACGTGGTTGTCGTCGATTCCGTCGCCGCCCTGACTCCGAAAGCTGAAATTGAAGGAGAAATGGGTGCTCATCACGTCGGCTTGCAGGCCCGCATGATGTCCCAGGCGCTCCGAAAACTTACCGCAATCTCCGCCAAATCCAATACGATGATAATATTCATCAATCAGCTCCGTGA
>CAYHBW010000025.1:0-12011 GCA_964355085.1 uncultured Candidatus Saccharibacteria bacterium | reverse complement strand
GAACATGAAAACCCCGATGGATATCATTAAATCTATTCCAAGCTATTGAACTTTACACGTAGATAAAGAAATCCCCGCCAGGTTGCCCTGGCGGGGAGTTTTTCATCTGGATTTCGATCCAAGAAAGGATCTGACTAATCCGGAATCAGGTTGCGGAGCTGGTTGTTCGAAGCTGACAGCGCGGAGCGGCGCCGGAGCTTCGGATTCCGCGACTTTCTCCGAGGCGACATTCAGCGTCTCCGGGCCGGTTCTGGTCACCGAGATTTTCAGATAGGATATCCGGGGCTTTCCGTCTTCGCCCCAGATCTTCACCTTGAGATAGAGCGGTTCGAATCCTTCCGGCTTCGGGCGATCCTTGTCGTTGGAAAGATACACGAGATTCAGGAAGAACTGACCGTGTCTCTTGTATTTCTCCTCTTTGGTTTCAAGGGAGAATCCGAAGGGTTGGCCGTCTTTCATTTCTCCTGTTTTACGGTCACGGTCTTTGAGCCGGCAGGCGGCGACCATCGCGAGCGAATCATTTTCCCATTGTCTGCGGAAGTGAATGGTGATCCGGTTCGGTTCTTCCATGGTCTGCCGGAAGGCGATCGCTTTTGAGTCGGCGTCGCCTATTGGGCATTCTTCGGAAGATCCGCCGAGCGTAAGCTCCTTTAAGTTGTCGGTCGCGACTTCTTTCATCGCGACATAAAGGCCGTTTCCGCAGAGCGGAAGATAGTTCAACGGGACGTCGTTCCCCTGTTTCATTTCTCCTCCTGATATTGATTTTTGGAGTGCCGTATTTCTGAAAGTATTATATAATAAAATTTAAAAAAATGCAAGCGAACGGGACGTCCGGAAATTTCCAGTCCGGCGGGGATGCCGATATTGAAATAAAAACCCATCTGTAGTAATGTTTAAGAATTATGTCATTCAACGAAAAAGAACTACAGAATTTTAAGGAGCAGCTGGAAAAAGAGGCCGGAGAACTTGAGGCCCAGCTGAACCGCCATAAGGGCGATACGGATTTCGGAAACGACAACGAGACGGATTTTTCCGAAGAGGCGGATGAGGCCGAGGAATTTTCAAACGATCTCGGCATAAAGGATGCGCTCAAAGAAAGAATGATGGATATTGAAAAAGCATTGGATAAACTGACCCGCAATGAATACGGAAAGTGCGAAAATTGCGGAAAAGAAATATCATCCGAACTTCTGAAAGTTAATCCGGAATCCAGATTGTGCAAGGAGTGCAAACTTAAAAAATAAATGCAGCTCATCGTCCTGAATCGCAGTCAGGGACGGCAGTAAAAAATAATTCCCTAATTCAGTGTACGCACATGAATTTATCAAAAGTTTTTTCCGCATCAATCGAGGGGATTGATGCGCAGATAATAGAAATAGAGACCGACATCCATGTCGGTCTTCATAGTTTCACGATAGTCGGCCTGGCTGACAAATCTCTTTCCGAGGCGAAGGAGCGGGTCGGTTCGGCTCTGAAAAACAGCGGAGTGAAGCCGCCGAACCGCGAGAACCGGAAGATTATAGTCAATCTCGCGCCGGCGGATGTGAAGAAAACCGGATCGCAATACGATCTCGGAATCGCCATCGGATATCTCCTGGCGACAAAACAGATGAAGGAGTTCGATTCTTCGGACGTTCTTTTTATCGGCGAGCTGGCTTTGGACGGATCTGTCCGGGGAATCAGCGGGGCTCTGAACATCGCCCGCATCGCGAAAAAGAAAAATTTTCGGATCCTGATTGTTCCGAAAGTGAACGCGGCTGAAGCGGCCATCGTCGAGGGATTGAAAGTCATCCCTGTCGGAAATCTTCTGGAGGCGATCCTGCATCTGGAAGGCCGATCGGTGATTTCGGCCCAGCCGAAGACCGAAATAGAGGCGGTCATTTCTCCGGATGAGCATCTGATAGACATAGCCGACATCAAAGGGCAGATCGCCGCCAAGCGGGCGCTGATGATCGCTGCGGCCGGAGGACATAATCTTCTCATGCAGGGAAGTCCGGGCGCGGGCAAGACGATGCTGGCCCAGGCGTTGCGCTCGCTTCTCCCCCCTCCGAATCTCGATGAGATCATGGAGGTCACGCAGATTTACAGCGCGGCCGGACTTCTGAAGAACAATTCTTTCATAAATTGGAGGCCTTTCCGCGCTCCGCACCAGACCGCTTCTCCGGTTTCCATAATCGGCGGAGGACAGAATCCGCGGCCGGGAGAGATAAGTCTGGCGCATCGGGGAGTCCTGTTCCTTGATGAGCTTCCGGAATTCCGCCGCGATCTCCTTGAGGCGCTCCGTCAGCCGATTGAAAGCGGAAAAGTGGTTGTTTCCAGGATAAAAAATAATATTGTTTTTCCGGCGAAGTTCATGCTGGTCACCGCTTTGAATCCTTGTCCGTGCGGATATTACGGAGATGATGAAAAAGAATGCAAATGCTCGGCAAATGAGGCCCTTCGTTATCAGAAAAAAGTTTCCGGGCCTCTTCTGGATAGGATAGATCTCCAGATAAATGTCCCGCGGGTTTCCATCGATGAGCTTCAGGATCGGAAGCGGGACATTTCCGGAGCGGAAGGCATGAGGGAAAAAGTAAGGAAGGCGCGGAGGATGCAAATAGACCGCTTTTCCGGATTGAAGATGGACATCCTGACTAATTCCGAGATGAGCTCCAAGGCATGTGATGAAATTCTGAAGCTGGATGCAGAGGCGGAAAAATTCCTGAAAAACATGTACCAAAAAAATGTCTTGTCGGCGCGCGGTTATTACCGGATCCTGAAAACTTCACGGACAATCGCCGATCTGAATCATGACGAAGATATACGACTGGAGCATCTTGCTGAAGCTTTCCAGTACCGGTTGCGAGAGATCTGATTAAAACACCCGGCTGGCCGGGTGTTTTTTATCGTTACTGCGCGAGATTTGTCAGGATTTTCTTCAGTCCGTTATAGGAGGCGCTGATGACCAGCTTGTCTTTCGTCCAGGCGATATTGAGCGATGCCCCGGTTTTTTCAAAAGGCAGATATCTTGTCGCAGTCCCGCTGACCTGTCCGGTTTTGAATCCGCCCGGATTCGGCGCGCCGGGATCTTCAGTGAACATATTTCCGAGATTCGTGGAGGCCTCAAGGGCGGCGGTTGCTGCTTGTCCTTCCAATATGCTGGAGTTTTCGCTCAATTTGAAAATGTAAGCCGGCCATGCTCCGTTTGCGTCATAGAACATTGCGACCGTGAAATCATCCGCAAGCAGATTTCTGACCGAATCGGATGAGAGTTCCGGAAAAATAAGAGGAAGAATCGCAGATGACGGAACTTGTCCGCCAGCGTCATTGAGCATTATTTCCGCCAGACTTCCGGCCGCCAGCGTCTTCTGTCCTTCCTGCGTAAGGATGGATTTCAGGGATGTTAAGTCCGCGGCGATCAAGGCATTCGGAGAAACCGAATCAGACGCAGTCAGAAGAGATGCGTGCGGTCTCGGAGCCAGCGGGAGATCGATTTCCGGGCTTTCGGTTATTGCCGGAGTTTCCGTGACGGTCGGAACTGTTATCGCCGGAGGCGGAGGCGGGGGGACCGGAAGAGCCGGGAATAGCATCGGATAAACAATCAGATATCCGGCGGCGCCGGCGCCGATTATGAGTCCGAACGCTCCTGACCAAAGAAGAATCTTTTTCATGTCATGGGCCGGTTTTTCTTCTTCAATCACCGGTTTCAGAGTTACCGGTCCGGAAGGAGAGATCGCTGAAGCCGGTTTCGGGGTCGTGAAATCGGAAGGCGTTATTTTAGGCATGATCGGGGACGGCGGAGGAGGAGGCGCTGACGGACGGGAAAAATCCCGGATGAGTTCGGGTGGGGTGAACGGTTTCGGCGCCGGACCGGTTCCGCCGGTCTGCTTCAGGGCGTCCATATCGGATTGCATTGTCCGCAGGGTTATTTCAGGAGGAGGCGGAGCCGGCGGCGGCACATTCGGTCGACTCGGGGATGCCGGCGGAAATCCTGCCGGCTGCTGATTTGTTCCTAACGGTGAATTGTTTTCCATTTCTTAATTGTAGCATATCCGGAATATCGGAATCGCCGGATTTTTGTGGAGAAATAAAAATCTCCCTAAATTAAATTCGTATTACGAATTTAATCGGGCGAACAAACCCGCCTTTAAGCGGGTTTGTTTTAGCCTACGAATATTATTTTCAGAAGTTATTTATTCAATTGTTTTATGGACAGGCCGATCTTCCCGTTATCCATTTTGACGATTTTCGCTTTTACAAAATCGCCGAGCTTGACCACGTCCTCCACTTTTTTGACGAAGCCGTCTTTGAGTTCGGAAACATGGATCATGCCGTCGTGGCCGGCGGCGAATTCCACGATTGCGCCGAATTCCAAAACCCTTACGACAGTTCCCTCGACAATATCCCCGATCTTGTATTCTTTCATTATGGAATTAACCATATCCAAAGCTTTCTGGCCGGTCGCTTGATCTGCGGCAGTGATGAACACTCGGCCGTCGTCTTCGATATCAATCGCAGTCGCTCCGGTTGCGTCGATGATTCCGTTTATGACTTTTCCTCCCGGACCGATGAGCTCGCCGATTCTTTCCGGATCAATTGAAATTGAAATTATACTCGGAGCGAACGGAGAAAGTTCTTTTCTCGGCGCCGGCAATGCGGAAGTCATGACTTTCAGAATCTGAAGTCTGGCGTCTTTCGCCTGTTTGAGGGTCTGCGAAAGCATTTCAATGGTGATCCCCTGGATTTTTACATCCATTTGGATTGCGGTGACTCCGGAATCTGTTCCGGCAGCTTTGAAATCCATGTCGCCGTGATGATCTTCCGGTCCTTGGATGTCTGTCAGGACTTTGAAGTCGCCTTTTTCATTAAGCATAAGTCCCATCGCGATTCCGGCAGCCGGTTTGCGGATCGGAACTCCGGCATCCATGAGTGCTAAGCTTCCTGCACAGACGGTGGCCATGGAGGATGATCCGTTGGAAGAAAGGATTTCAGAAACAAGGCGGATGGTGTATGGAAATTCTTCCTGTGTTGGAATCAACGCGCGGAGCGCTTTGTGGGCAAGGTTTCCATGTCCGATTTCGCGGCGTCCCGGTCCGCGGAACGGTCCGATCTCACCGACGGAATACGGAGGGAAGTTGTAGTGCAAAAGGAAACGGCGCTTTCCGCTGAATTCAATTGATTCCACAAGTTGTTGGTCGCCCGGAGCGCCCAAAGTCGCGATGGAAAGGGATTGGGTGTTGCCGCGGACGAAAAGAGCGGATCCATGGACGCGCGGAAGAAGTCCGACTTCAGATCCGAGTTCGCGGAGCTGGTCGGTTTTCCGGCCGTCCGGACGCTTTCCTTCGGAAAGGATTTTTTCATGAACCAAGTCATTGACCGCTTCTTCAAATAAAGCTTCGGAAGCAGACAGTCCTTTTTCGTCGTGGCCCGCGCCGGTCAGAAATTCTTTCATCCCGGTTTTGAGCTTATTAAGGGATTCGTACATTTCCGCTTTATTGACGATGTATACGGATTTTTCCAATTTATCGGAAAGATAATTTTTGACGCGCTCTTTCAAAGCTTCGTCCGGAGTCGCCAAGGCGACATTCGCTTTCGGTTTTCCGATTTCTTTCACGATGGATTCCTGCCAGGCGATGAGTTTTTTAATTTCCTCCTGGGCTTTTTCAAAAGCGGAAACGACTTCTTTTTCGTCGGCTTCATCTCCTTCAAGCTCGATCATATTAAGGCGCTCTTTTGTTCCGGATACGAATGCGTCAAAGCGCAATTTCTTTCCGGCAGTTTCAGAAACAGTCGGGTTGAATGCCAAAGAATCTCCATCAGTCATTTTTACCAAGCGGGCTCCGGCAACCGGACCTCCCCAAGGAGCCGGAGAGATTGCAAGCGCAGTGGATGCGGTCATGAGACCCAAAAAATCCGGATCATTTTGTCCGTCGTAAGTGAGAACCGTGACCACCACCTGGATTTCCCGGCGCATCGCCTGATTGAAAAGCGGGCGGATTGTGCGGTCGATAAGCCGTCCGCTCAATACCGCGTCATCGGTGGATTTTCCTTCTCTGCGGGTATATCTGCTTCCGAGAATCCTGCCGACGGCGTAGTTTTTCTCTTCATAGTTGACCATCAGCGGAAAATAATCCTTTTCAATGTCTTTTTTACCCATGACAACGGTTGCGAGTACGGTTGTGTCGCCGTATTTTCCGAGGACGGCGGCGTCGGCCTGATCGGCCAGGCGGGAAACTTCCATTGACAGTGTTTTTCCGGCGAATTCTGTTTTAAATTGTTTTCTATTCAAGTCCATATTGTTGATAGTTGTTAGTTTTTAGATATTAGCTTTTAGTTTTAACGGCTTTTCATTACGACTCTCGGAAGCTTTTCCAGTTCTACGAACTGATCCGCCGCCTCTTTTATTTTTCCGGAAGCGCTTCGGCTGAAGGCCGCCACTTCCACCGTTTTTCCTCTTCCCCACTTGAGATACTCCACAAGCGGGATGAAATCCCCATCTCCGGTCACCAGTATCACCACATCCAAAGTTTCAGACATCCGGATGGCATCCACTGCCATTCCCACATCCCAATCCGCTTTTTTCATTCCTCCGGCGAAAATCTGCAGATCCTTACTCCGGAGTTCCAATCCGCTTTTTTCCAGCGCGTCAAAAAATGCCGTCTCTCCTTCAGCGGTTTCACTTTTCACCACGTAAGCATAAGCAGTGATGAGATTACGTCCGGCGACGAGCTCTTTCATGAGCTCTTTGTAGTTCACGCGGGCGTGATATAAATTTTTTGAGGAGTGATAGAGATTTTGTACATCTACAAAAATTCCCACTCTCTGATCTTTTCGTCTCACTGGAGTTAAGCGGTTGGCGATCCAAGATACAAATTCACACAAATATCTCCAAGTGACTCTTCAGAAATATTTGTATGGATTCGTAAATTAGATATCAGGCCGCGTTAGTTTTTATTAACTCCGACGCCCTTCGGGGTACGGAGTCCCGACTGAAACGTCGGGATTATTTTTTAAGTCCGAGCTTTTTAATTGTGGAATTGTAAGACTTCTCATCAGTTTCAGAGAGATAGTCCAACAAGCGCTTTCTTTTTCCGACCATTTTAAGTAATCCGCGGCGGGAGTGGTTATCTTTGCGGTGCTTTTTCAGGTGATCAGTCAATTCTTCGATCGATCTGGTCAAAAGCGCAACCTGAACAGCCGGAGATCCGGTGTCAGTGTCATGCATTTTGACTTCTTTCATTGCGTTCTGTTTTTGGCGGGTAGTTAACATATATTTGTATATATTACACTACTTTTTAGAAAAATGCAAGCCCCGTCACCAGACCGGGCAGTGTATCGCTTAAGTTTTCTTTTTGGCGTGTTTTTATGCGTGGAAATATTTTTTTATAAAAAATTGATCAAATTTACCAACGAGCGATATGGAAAACAATCTGCCCGGCTCGGTGCGGGGCAAGCCCCCCATTTTTTATTGACTGTTTCTATGGTCGGATGCTATAAAATAATCAGCTCTCAATATAATATAAGGAAGTAAAAATGAAGTTCTCTGGCCGCCTTGTGATTCCGTTCTTCATTTTTTTCTTATTCCAGATTTCGGCCTGTGGGAAGAATCCCGAACAGCCGAAGAAAAATACGCCCGAAGCTCCGCAAGTAAAGAATCCTCCTGAAAAAGAACAGGATGAAGACAAGAATAATAATGCTGTCGTCAGCGGATTCTATGCGAACGATCTCGGATTTAAAGGAGCGGACGATGGAAGAATTCCTCCGGAACTGAAAAACGGCTATCGGCTGGTAAATTCGAAGTGCGTCAAGTGTCATACCGTTGCCCGTCCCCTTAACGCTCAATATATAGAAGCCGATGAGGCGTTCCGCGCCAAGCTTCTTGCCATGAACCCGGCGGCGCTGGATGATCCGCGGCTACTCAAGGTGGAGTCTGATGCTTGGCGCCGCATGGTGAAAAGAATGATGGCAAAACCCGGCAACAACATCCTTCCGAATGACGCCAAAGAAATTCACGCCTTTCTGGCCTGGTATTATCTGGATAAGGTCGGCGCAAACGGAGTGGCTGCCGAGTCGTGGAGAAATCACCGGCGGAAGCTTCTGGAAGAATTCAAAAATAAATACCCGGAGAGATATAAAGAACTTTACGAAAATAAGTAACCCCGCATCAGCGGGGATTTTTATATGACAAAAAATACTTTGTTAATTTAAAGCTCTGTTTTTAGCGGCAGATCATTGGCATACACGCCTGGTCTCTTTTAAGAGACCAGGCAGTGCAGCCAATCTGGCTTGGTTAATCTTGAATTATAAAAAAATCCGGGCGTTAGCCCGGGAAGCATCAGCGAGTGAATCTTTTGGCGGACCACCCGCCTCCGTTTTCTAGAATCACCATATCTGCATTATCCGTGTCTTTTTCCCATTGGTGAATCCACCATTTATTTTCCGGACGACTTCGAAGATCTTCTAGTGAGACGTATTCTTTCACTAGATATTTGTTTCCCTCCGCAAGCGCAGGTCCGATTCCGTCCATTTTTGAATTAACGCAGATAACCAGGATTCCTGTTGGAAACATCGCCACCCTCCTTCTGCCAGATTTACTAGAAGTTAGTATAATCCTTTGATATTAGCTATGTCAATGATTTGGAATAGTTACGTATTTTTTATTCACATTCTTCAGAATATTTTATAAAAGATGTCCTGTCGCAAAATATTTTAATGTTATAATGATAATATGCCAGGCAGTAGATCCGCGACTAGGATTTAACTTTATTCGCCGTCTGTAATGCCAGCATGCATTCTATTATATAAATGAAATTGCAAGAACAGATTGAAATTAATGTAAAATCCTGCGAATAACATCGCGGACTCACTGCCTGGTATGACTGAAATTGAAAAACTTCTGAAAGAATATCTGGATTATCTGGAAATTGAAAAAAACCGATCCAGAAACACCAGGGAAAATTATGAGCGCTATCTCCGCGCTTTCATTGATTCCGCGAAAATTAAAAAACCGGAAGATATCACCGTAGGAAGCATAAAGGAATTCCGCCTGGGACTGGCCCGCGGAGACAAAGAGCTGAAAAAAATCACCCAGACCTATTACGCCATCGCCATCCGGAATTTCCTGAAGTATCTGCTTAAAAACGACTACGAAGTTTTGTCGCCGGACAAGATCGAACTTCCAAAAATCTCCCGTCGGCAGATAGACATCATTGAGTACGCCGATTTGGAAAGATTTTTGAGCGCTCCCCCGCAGAATACTTTGCGCGGACTCCGCGACCGGGCGATTCTGGAAATGCTTTTTTCTACCGGACTCCGTATTTCCGAGCTTTGCAATCTCGACCGTTATATAAATCTGGAGCGCGGAGAGCTGACTGTCCGAGGCAAGGGAGAAAAATTGCGCGTTGTCTTCCTTTCCGACCGGGCCAAAGCTGCGCTGAAAAATTATCTGGATAAACGGCCGGACGCGCTCGATCACTTATTCGTCAGTCTTTCAAAGCAGGTCTCTCCATTCAAGGCGCCGAAGGTCCTTGGGAAGATAACTTCCCGCGCAGTCCAGCGATTGGTTGAGTTTTACCGGCGGAAAGCCGGAATTACCAAGCGCATCACTCCGCATCAGATCCGTCATCAGTTTGCGACAGATCTCCTAGTCAATGGTGCTGATATTCGTTCTGTCCAGGAACTGCTTGGACACAGCAATATTTCCACCACGCAGGTTTATACTCATATAACCAATAAGGAACTGAAGGACATTCACCAGAGCTTTCACGCGCGCAGGAGAAAATGACGGGAAATTCTTCAAAATTTGACATTGCAATAAATTTGTGATATTTTAATCAGATAAGCACTTTGTTTAATCAGCGATCAGGAGAGTAATAATGAAAACAGCAGTGAATGGATCGAAGAAGAGATTCGTACCGCGACTGCTTCTGGCAAGCGATGTGAGCAACCTGATTCCGTCCCCCGACCGTTTGGATCGGATAATCCCGACTCTTCGGCAGTCTTTACGGGAGCCGATCTGCGGACGGTGTAAAGGGTTCAGGCATCACGGAGCATGTCCCGCGGTCAGGGGTTCCTGACCGAAGCTCGCCAAGGCCCGACCGAAAGGTCGGGCCTTTTTATTTACCCCGTCAAATAAGATTTGAGCCTGTTTCTTATGAACATCTTTCCATAATGCGTTTTCAGATATTTTTCACGATGTGTTGCATCTTGCTGATTCAGACAAGCTTCGTAATAAATTAATTTAAACGGCCGTCTATTTTTTGTTGAAGCTATCAGTCCCTTATTGTGATGCTCAAATCTTAATTTTAAATTAGCTGAATAGCCGGTGTAGAATTTCCCATCTTTTTTTGACTGCAGTATGTATATATAAAACATTTTAATAGTATATATAATTTAAAATTATTTGACAGGGTGAATAAAAATCCCCCGGAATCGCCGGGGGACGGATATTTTACAGACTGAAGAAGATTTTCCAGACTGAATCCACTGTGCCATGAAGCAGAATCGGGACAAGCAGATTGTCCGTCCGGTGATAGGAAGCGGTATAAACTCCGCCGGCGGCGAAAGCCATTCCGACATACGTCCAGTTCGGAAAATGTCCGTCGGTGATATGGGAAAAGATCGTCGCGAATAGGATTGTCGTCAGGGCGCCGGAGGTGAGGTTTCCGAAAGTACGTTTAAGAAGACTGAAGACGAACGCCCGGAAAACCAATTCTTCTGTCGGAGCGACGAAGAAGAAATAGTCCAGGATTTTATTTCCGATGAATCCGGCATCCAACCTCGGGTTCCAAGTCAGAAATCCGATCCCAAGCCCGACTGGTATGAGCATGCAAAGAAATCCTGTCCAAACCAGATATTCCCTGAATACCGTCCCGGATATTCCCATGTCCGGATTTAATCCTCTCCGCAGGAGATATAAGAAGGTCAGCAGGAGGCAGATGGAAGAAGCGATGCGGTAAGGATCGGAAACCCGGGTTGCAGCCAGATATCCGTGCCAGATTCCAAGATTGAACATTTGCCAGGATGAAAGGAAAAAAAGAAAATCCCAGGCGTTCATCCTGTGCGTCGGCTTTGTTTTCAAAATACAGAAAAGAGAAAAGAAGACGCTTGTCCAGAAAATCATCGGACTGCCCCTTTTTATTTCTGATTAAGAGATTATCACTCCGTAATCCGTTTTACAATCGCCTGTGCCCTCGAGAGGACTTGAACCTCTACTCCTTGCGGAACCAGCTCCTAAAGCTGGCGTGTCTGCCAATTTCACCACGAGGGCATTTTTAATTTATGTGTGGTCGCCACCTCAGCATATCTTTTCCTATTTATTGTATATCAGATTTTCACCTTTGACAAATGGTAAATTTTAGTGTATTATATAGTCAGAGTCGGTTCCGCTTTCAGGGGCCGTTTGAAATCTTAAAAGCCACCGCAAATGCGGGGCAAGGAGGGTGTATGAATACACTGATGATCGCCGGAATCCTGCTGTTGCTGTTCTGGTTCGTTCGCGAGTACATGCTGGTTTTCGTGAACGAGAATACGGCGCTGCTGCTTGTGGATGCCCGGGGAAGGATCCGCAAGCTGAAGCCGGGCATCGGATTCATGATGCCTTGGTTTCTGGAGAGGCCGGTGGAAAATCCGAAAGGAGGCGTTGTCGCGCTTCGCGCCGTTCCCGTGACTTTCACGGGCGTCTATGAAGCGAAGGACAAATCCACCATCAAGGTCTCGACGTCGTTTCTCATCAAGCCGGTCTTCGAATATCTTGAGGACTATATCAAGATCGACGACAAAAAGAGGGTCGACGCGGCCGTCGAAAGAGTCCGTTCCATAATGAGCATTCTGATCCACGAGTATCCGGATCGGGATGCGGTGATGATGAAGCTGGAAGAGATCGGCGTGAAGATCGACAAGAAGTTTTCCAGCGCGGTCGGTGATTCCGCCGGATCGAACATCGATCTGGAGAAGTATTTCGGAATCAGCGCCAATCAGTTCGTCATCGGCGATGCGGAACTTCCGCCAGAGCTCATCGCGGCGCAGACGAA
>CAYHBW010000024.1:0-12562 GCA_964355085.1 uncultured Candidatus Saccharibacteria bacterium | reverse complement strand
CCTGCAGAGTATGAGCTGCGCCGTAACCTTCCAAGGCCCAGACTTCCATTTCACCGAAACGCTGTCCGCCGAACTGCGCTTTTCCGCCGAGCGGCTGCTGGGTGATCAAGGAATAAGGACCGATTGAACGCATATGGATCTTGTCTTCAACCAAGTGATTTAGCTTGAGCATGTAGATGACTCCGACAGTGACTTCATGTTTGAAAGCTTCGCCGTTGCGCCCGTCAAAAAGCTGTACCTTGCCGGAGCGCGGCAATTCCGCTTTTTCAAGCTCGTCCTGGATCTGCTCCCAAGTGGCGCCGGAAAGCGCCGGAGTCAAAGCCCTGTAACCGAGCCGGGACGCCGCCCAACCGAGGTGGGTTTCCAAAATCTGTCCCAGGTTCATACGGGATGCGACACCGAGAGGATTCAAAATGATATCCACCGGAGTTCCATCGGCAAGATAAGGCATGTCTTCCACCGGACGGATCTGGGAAATGACGCCTTTGTTTCCGTGGCGTCCCGCAAGCTTATCGCCGGCGCGGACTTTACGGAGCTGGGCGACTTCCACCTGGATTCTCTTGATGATCCCCGGCTCAAGCTTGTCTCCGCGATCGCGGTCGAAAATCTTGATTCCGACGATGTGTCCGAATTTCCCGTGCGGCATGGTCAAAGAAGTGTCTTTGACGTCGCGGGCTTTTTCGCCGAAAATCGCGCGGAGCAATCTTTCTTCCGCAGTCAGTTCGCTTTCTCCTTTCGGAGAAATCTTTCCGACAAGAATGTCGCCTGCCCGGACTTCAGCGCCAACGCGGATGATTCCGTCCTCATCCAAATTCTTCAATTTTTCTTCTGATACGTTCGGAATGTCAGGAGTGGTGATTTCCGGACCGAGTTTGGTATCACGGACATCAACGGTGAAGTCTTCGATGTGAATCGAAGTGAAATTATCCCTCTGGACTACGCGTTCGGATAAAATGATGGCGTCTTCAAAGTTTGCTCCTTCCCAGGACACGAAAGCGACGAGAAGATTCTGTCCCAAAGCCAAAACTCCGTTATCAATCGAGGGACCATCAGCAAGCACTTCACCCTTTTTAACCTCCTGTCCCTTGGTAACCAAAGGACGCTGGGAAATACAGGTATATTGGTTGGATCTCTTGAATTTATTCAAACTGTACTTCTTCACTCCGGATTTTGTCTTCAAAGTTATCTGGGTGGCATCGACGGCGGCGATTTCGCCGGCTTCTTCCGCAATGACAACGTGTCCGGAATCATAAGCTGCGCGCTCTTCCATTCCTGTCCCGACATAAGGTGCGTCCGCTTTGATTGACACGACGGCCTGGCGTTGCATATTTGAACCCATAAGCGCGCGGTTGGCATCATCATGCTCAAGGAAAGGAATCAAAGCAGTCGCAACGCTGATAAGCTGGTTCGGAGCGACATCGATAAGATCCACTTCAGCTCGTGAGCAGGTACCCGGCTCGCCATTGATACGGGCTTCGACGACATCATCAACTAATTTTCCGTTTTCATCCAACTCCATGCCGGCATGTGCGATCTTATAACTCTCTTCGTCCAAAGCATTAAGCCAGATTATTTTGGAAGTGACTTTGCCTTTTTCAACCACCGCATACGGGGTTTCTAAAAATCCGAGTTCATTGACGCGAGCGTATCCGGCCAAGTGATTGACCAGACCGATATTGGAACCTTCCGGAGTTTCAATCGGACAGATGCGGCCGTAGTGGGAGCTGTGGACGTCACGGACTTCGAAACCGGCGCGCTCTCTGGTGAGGCCGCCAGGACCCATGGAAGAAATACGGCGCTTATGTTCAAGTTCGGAAAGCGGATTTATCTGGTCCATGAACTGGGAAAGCTGGGACGAGGAGAAGAATTCCTTTATGACGGAAATGATCGGGCGGGAGTTCACGAGCTGGACCGGAGCCAAAGTGTTGATATCCAAAGTGGACATCCTGTCCTGGACAATGCGGCGCAAACGGGCAAGCCCGACGCGCATCTTGTTCTGCAGAAGTTCGCCGACAGGGCGGACGCGGCGATTACCGAGGTGATCGATATCGTCAGGTTCAACTTCCTGATTATTATTCAGGCGGATGACCTCCTTAAGAATCGCTATGAAGTCCTGCAATTCCAAAAGACGGCTCTGACTATCCAATTTCAGGCGCTGATTGACCTTGAAACGGCCGACCTGGGAAAGGTCGTATCGGTCAAAACGCGTCAACATCGCGTCAATCAAGCTTTTGGCGTTTTCCGCGGTCGCCAAATCTCCCGGACGGATGCGTTTATAGATTTCGATGTATGATTCATCGGCGGTTTTGGCGGAATCTTTCTTCAATGTGGCTTGGATATGTCTGATTTCGCCGATATCCTCTTCGCTGAAGGTCTCCAGAATTTCCTGATTATCCTCCATTCCGAGAATCCTTAAAATGGTGGTCGCTGCGACTTTGCGCTTGCGGTCGATTTTCACGCCGATGAAACCGTCCGCATCGGTTTCAAATTCAATCCAGACGCCGCGGTTCGGGATGATTTTCGCGCCGAACAATTTACGCCCCTTCCATACATTGGCGGTAAAATAAACTCCGGAAGAACGGATAAGCTGGGAAACTACCACGCGCTCGACTCCGTTGATGATGAAAGTTCCGCGGCTGGTCATGACCGGGAAATCACCGAGATAAACTTCCTGCTCTTTCTTCTCCTTTGTCCTGTTGTTGGTCAGCTTGAATTTGACGCGCAATGCCGCTTCATAGGTCAGATCCTTGTAACGGGAGTATTCTTCGTCATATTTCGGTTCATCAAAATAATAATCGACGAAATTCAATTCCAGATCTTTTCCGGTATAGTCTTTGATCGGAGAAACTTCTTCGAATAATTCCGTCAATCCCTGCTTCAGAAACCACTTATATGAAGCGGTCTGTATTTCGACGAGATTCGGCTGCTTGATCAATGCGCCCGGATGGGAGGAGAAAACTTTTGTTGGTAATTTGCGCATGCGCGTCGATGAATTCTTTTTAAAAGAATTCTTAGAAAAATTAATTATTATTGAAATTTTTTATGGATAATTCTTGACCGATATCCGCCGGATGCCCTGTTTTTTGACTGGAGAGCAGGCAGGTATCAAAATTATCGTTAAAAGCAAAATAAAAAACCCGTTCCGTGCTTTAAGGACTGTTTGGGTATTAAAAAAACATGTAAATAATATTATATCAGAACCAATTCAAAAGTCAATAGGGCTCGCTATTCATTTCCAAAGAACCGGCCGTCAGATTTCTCCGGCGGAAATCTGCGGCACTGCGTCTCGGACTGATTAGTCCCGCAAGCGGGACACCGAGCTAATCAGTCCTCCGACAGCTTCTTTAGAAATAATAGCTTCGCCTAGTAGATAAAATTCCCGCAGGCAGTTTCCCGACAAAAGACACCCTCGCTTAATAGTAAATACAGCAGAGAACAGTTAGCAGTGAGATTAAGAGCGATAGATTCGCCTTAGTGGGGCACTGAGCTTTTTCGCATTCCCATGCCCCAATAGTCCCAGATAAGAATTGATGGTTCCCTCCGTAGGATGTTCTTGAATCCTTTTCACCATCCTCCGCTTTGTCACTGTCCGCAATACACGATGATCGGGGAAATTGACCCACCCAAGAAAATCAACGCCGGAGGCGATGGTTTCAATGGAAACTTTATCCGGATGCAATTCCAGCGCAAGTTTTTCAAAAAGAAACGCTCTTATCTTTAAGAGCAAGTAATCAAGTGATTCTTTTTGTTCCGATAAAATCACAAAGTCATCGGCATAGCGGATATAATATTTAATTTTTAATTTATGCTTCATAAACTGATCAAATTTATTCATATAGATATTAACCAAGAGTTGAGAAGTGAGGTTGCCGAGCGGCAGGCCTACATCCGGCTTTGTGGAAAAACTATCAATAACTCTGTCTAATAGCCAAAGAATATCTTTGTCAGGAATATATGCTTTGAGGATGTTTTTTAAAATACCGTGGTCGATATTCGCAAAGAATTTTCTGATATCGCACTTTAATATCCAGCAGGTTTTCGTATTGTTTTTACTCACCTTATATCCGAAAGAGCGGAAACGATTGATTGCTCTATGAGTCCCTTTGTCTATCCGACAAGAATATGAGTCAGCGATGAATGTTTTATCAAAAAACGGATAGAGTATTCTGTATATCGCATGATGCAAAAGGCGGTCGCGGACAGTCGCTTTATGGATATTCCGCGGTTTGGGGTCGCAGATATTAAAGGCCTGGTAACCGCCATGGATATAGTTGTAATTACGGAGATCGTCATGGAGAGAAAGGATATTGTCCATGAGGCGGAAAGAGAATTCCTGGACATCCGCTTTCTTCCGCTTTCCACTGACAAATTCTTTCCAAGCTTCAAGTAAATTCTCTATATTTATGATATCTTCAAATGTATGAATCAATTGTTTCCGCATAACGACAATTCTAACAGAAACATCCAGGGAAGTACCCCCCCCGGCGGAATTTTGATTTGCCGATCATTCAGAAATTGATTGCAGTATATAAAATCTGGCAGGAGTTTCTTCCGAATTTTCCGATAACATCGCGCTATACACTTTGCCTTAAAATTGATGCATTATTTTCAGAAGTACTTGAGCTGATTTTTATAACCAGCTATTCAATGGGAAAGGAAAAAATCGAGTCCATTCAAAAGGCTTCTGCCAAATTTGATCTGCTTAAATTTTTCCTTAAAGTTTCATGGGAAATAAAAATACTGGATAATAAAAAATATATTCATATTTCCAAACTATTGGATTCCATTGGAAAAATGCTCGGGGGCTGGAAAAAACAAATACAAGAAAAAACTCCGGCATAATGCCGGAGAATAAAAAACTTGCGAACCGCCGCGAACCGACAGTTCTCGTTCCACCTATTGCTGAAGTAGTTCAGATTCAGATCGCGCTCGCCGCCGTTCCTGTTGAGGTACGGCACGTTGCGATTGTCATTCCAGTTCCGCAAGAGCGAACCATTGCACAAGATATCATCCGCGCCACCGCCCATTGAATTCTCTTTGGGTTGAATCGTATTCGGTATCTGAAATACCCTAATATCTTGTACCAAGTATATTTATTTTTGTTTCAGGATTTCAACGATTCAAAGCCGTAGCCGTGATCACAATTTACTTTCCAATTTAATTTTATCATAAATCATTTCCTAAAAAGAAAACCGCCCCGACCGAAGTCGGGGCGGAAATGCCCAAGGGTCCGAGAGACCCTACTTGCGAACCGCCGCGAACCGACAGTCCTCGCCCCACCTAACGCTGAAGTAGCGCAGATACAGATCGCGCCCGCCGCCGAACCTGAGGAGGCACGGCACGTGGCGATCGTCATCCCAGAGCCGCAAGAGCGAACCCAGCGCGAAGACCGGGAACTGTCTCTGGATGTCGGGGTATTTCTCCCCGAAAGTCAGGAGCTCATGCAGCTCGGCCGGGCGGTAGCCCATCTTGTCCAGTTCCTTGAGCGCTTCTTCCGAGGTGAGTACCTTGTTGAAGTGCACGAGTTCGAGGACCAGGTCGACTTCGCCTTTGCGGGTCGTCGGGAAGTTCTTGCCGGTGATGGCGTCGTTCTTCCAGTCGTACTTCCCGTTGATTACCAGGGATTCCACCGAGAGGTCGTAGTTGACCCTCAAGGGGAAGGTAGGGTTCGTGGAACCGCTTGCTTCCGCGAGCATGTCCACGAATTTTCCGATGAGCGCCTCGCCCTCCGGCGTCGCGAGCTTATGAACCGCCCCCTCGGGCAGACCCCGCTCCTTCGCCTTCTTCAGCAGGGCCGTCAGGATGGAAATCCCGACGCCCATGCCACTCTCGATTGACGACACATCTTTCTTGGCCATGACTGCCTCCAGCTCGCCCCTCTCCCATACGCGGGACCAAGGCTCGCCTTCAAGGTGCAAATATCGGGATCTCGTCGCCGAGTCTAACTCGGTTGCAACCCTCGATTATTTTATATTATAGCATGCTTTATGCTAATTTGTCAAATAGCGATTAAACGCCCAAATACTTTGCCCTATTGTCTATGTGTTCCTCTAAGGTTCTGCTGAAAATTGTCTTCTTGGTTTTCGGATCAGACAAATAATACAGGTAATCGGATTTAATCGGATTAAGCGCCGCTTTAATGGAATCCAGCCCCGGATT
Source organism: uncultured Candidatus Saccharibacteria bacterium (assembly GCA_964355085.1). Classification (GTDB taxonomy): domain Bacteria; phylum Patescibacteriota; class Minisyncoccia; order UBA6257; family 02-FULL-45-10c; genus REEB48. The sequence goes on along the minus strand of CAYHBW010000024.1, from coordinate 6,403 downwards.
CCCTATCGGACCGGGCGGAAGTTCGTTATGCGAATAGGTATTATACGGAGAATCGAATTCCAGATCCTTCCGGTAAACTTTCGGGTCTTCGCAAGTCATGAAATATCCGAGACATTTCGCATAAGTTATTGTCGCATCAATCTGAAGCGCCATCCCCAACTGCATTCTTTTATAAATGATTCCCGCTATCATTTGCTTATCGCGATAAAGCGGGGCCTCTTTTTCCAAAAGGGAAGCGACGGTGAGAATTTCATTCTCATTCAGTCCCTGGCACCTGATACCTGACCCTTGGCACTCTTTTAAAAGCGGTTGAGCTTTTGTAGAAAAATTATCCAGAATTTTCTCCACAACCATCCTGGCTTCTCCTTGTTTATAAAAACGGTATGTATCAGGAAACAAAAATCCCTCCAGATTTCGCACACCTGCAAGAAAAGGATATTTTTCTTTCAGATTCTTCAATGAAACCCGGGAAATACTTCCACTTGGAAGTATGCCCCGGCGCGCAAGAACTGAATCCATATCTTTCAAGGTCATTCCTTCAGGAAATGTTATTTCTTCATCTATTGTGGGGCCTTTTTCGATGATATTAAGTATGGAAGGAGTACTCGAGCCAGAGCTGATCAGATAACTTCCCGGCTTAAGCTGATGAGCCGCGCCGGTCAAGGCGCCATAAACCATGAAAATCCTGGGGGATCGGATGAATCCTTCATCATAAAGCTTCTCGGAAATCCCGCGAAAACCCATTCCGCTTTGGATATCAAAAGCGCGATAATCCGGACCGCCGGAGACAGCGCTTAAAAGGAAAAATAAAAAAGCGATGCCGAGACTGGCCATGGTCATCAGGATTATTACGATATTTTCCCTTAGTTTCATAAAATTATTATATTTTTATTGTTACGTTCCCCGCGCTGTCATGCCGGACTTGATCCGGCATCCAGAGCTATTTACTGGATCCCGGCTCGGAGGCCGGGACGACATCCTATCGAATGTCGCTTTCCCCTATCAGAATCTCCTATATAATACACTGCTTTGGATCATTCCGATAAGGAGCGCATTCACAAGAAGGTTCGAACCGCCGTAGCTTAAAAAAGGAAACGGCACGCCGATGACCGGCATCAAACCGAGATTTGATCCGGTATTAACAATAAAATGCAGAAGAAGCATGATGGAAGTTCCGAGGCAGATGAGTTTTGAAAAATTATTGTCGGAAATAATGGCAATACGCATTATCTGATACAGAACCAGCAGAAATGCGGCGAGAATCGCCGTCGCACCGAATAATCCCCATTCCTCTATAAAAGCCGCGAACATGAAGTCAGTCTGCGCTTCCGGCAGAAAACCAAGCTGCGCCTGCGTTCCCTGGCCGAATCCTTTTCCGAAAAAACCCGCCGACCCGATAGCGATTTTCGCCTGGATGACGCTGTAATTCACGCCGAGCGGATCACGCTCCGGCTGGAAAAGACCGATGATCCTTTCCTTCTGATAATCCTTGAGATAAAAAATCCACATAGAAGCCATGGCAACGACTCCGATCATAGCGGCGACGAAAAGATGTCGCCATCGGATTCCGCTGACCAGAAGATAACCGAACCAGATGCCGGCAAGAATCAAAGTCGATCCCATATCCGGCTGGAGAAGGATCAGAAACGCCGGAAACGCAAGATACACCAGTGAAGCAGTAATGGTTTTTAAATGCGCGATGCCGACATGGCGCTTAGCAAAAAAATACGAAAGTACGAGAATCAGCGCGAACTTTGCGAATTCCGAAGTCTGGAACTGAAACGGTCCAATCGGAAGCCAAGCGCGGGCGCCCCTTATTGAAGGCGCAATCAGATAAGTCAGAAGAAGGAGGACTAATGAAAATCCGTAAACTCCGTGGATGAACCATCTGTAATTCACAAAAGAACGCCAATCGAAATTAGCCGCAAAAATGACTATCAGTGAAGCGAGAATCCCCCAGGAAAACTGCGCCCAGAACAGCTTCGGCGAAGTGCTGGCCAGCGACAGAAGTCCGGCCCCGAACAAAAAAAGAATTCCGAAATTAAGGAGCCAATCAAGTCTCTTAATATTCATCCCACACATAACGAGGACTGCGCTTCACGCAATCCCAGATTATAGCTTATCAACCTTTTATCCAAAAATATCCTGAAAATTTTCATATCGTAAGTATTATCTGTCCTCGTTATGTGTGGGATTATTTCAGCACCGAAACAGAAACGCTCTTGGCTGTGGCATCCAGATCCACATCGCCAATGATTTCTTTCTGAACAGGGATAAAAATCTTGAAACTGTCCTGCCGGAACTGCCCGACATTGTTCAGTTCGGTCCGGGAAGCGCCGGCCTTGAATCCGAGCTTGTCAGATAAGAACGCGCTTAGGACAACCTTCGTCAGCTGGAAATTATTCGGGTTCAAAATCGCCCCGCTTACGACCACCTGGCCGTTTTCCAATTCCGCGCCGACATCCTTCAGTTCATATCTCGGCTCGGAGAAATCGTCTTTGCCGACCCATTCTATGCTCGAATCATCGATCACCAGCTCCGCCCGACTTGGTATCCCGCCGGTGATGCGGGCTCCGGCCTCGATAAGATCCTTCGATCCGCCCGGATATATGAATGATTTGCCGGAAACCGATTCAATCAAGTCATCGAACAGATCATAATAATTGACTGCATAGGAAAAATTTCTGGCGCCGAAATCCGGACTGGAATTCTGAACCCTGACGCTGACGGAATAAACCCTGTCCGCCGAATGCAGGACGGCATCCGAAACAAACAGCGGCCGGAGATTTTTCACTTCACAGGAAATGCAGGATCCGCCACAATCCGCGCCAAGCTCATCGCCGTTCTGACGGCCATCAAAGCAGGACGGCACCGGCTTCAATGCCACTGAATAGACGCCCCAAGCCACCGACCCGAAAATAATCAGGAAAAAAGTCCCGTATAAAAATTGCTTCAATAATCTCATCATTAAAATTATAACTTTTTTACTCAAAAGAAAAAAGCGGGTTTACCGCTTTATTTGAACACTTGATCCGGAAAGAATGGCCGTCGGCCGTCATCTGATTGCAACAGATAGCTGTATGCTTGCAAGGCCGTCCTGCGTCCCATCGGGCGAAGCGCTTTAGAATATGCCCGTTGAAAATTTTCCCACTTTTCCGGACTTAATATGACATCTATGTTTATTTTTTGAAGCTCTTTAGAATCAACAATGAAATAAGCGGGATGAGCGGATAAAGTTGAAATTCTCGGATCATATAAATCGCGCGGATAAACCATAACTGCGCATACCCCTCTGCCAAATTCATTTAATATCGGTCCCTTGACTGGAGAATATAAAACATCAAACTCCATTCCTGGAAAGGAAATCTTCTTTTTGCCGCGCCTGATATTATTTTTTAATTCAGAATTAACTACATTTGCAAACTTATAACAATTATCGTAATGGCCGCCATGCGCGCTGATCATATCGTACCTATATAAATTAAAAGAATCTTTCCATATCCCTATTTTCTCAAATTGCTGGCGCGCGCCCGAGCGCATTCCAAGGATATACGCCACGAACATGGAAAAAATAAGTACAAATGCTTTTTTCATCAGCTTCTCTCCTTATTTCTCTATCAAGGAATCTGAAACGATAATAGCTTAAAATCAGCTTTTAGGCAAATAAAAATCCCCGTTACGGGGATTTATCTCGACGATTTACATGATAAAGTATCGCACCGCTGACTTCTCCGGCCAAAAAGATTATTGAGAGACCGACTAGTCCCATCTTCAAAAGAATAGCGGGCCCGAAAAATGCCAGACACAAAAATCCTTTTACCGATCCCATAGATGCATGACCGATAATTCTGGTCATCATGGAGTTACTGATCAGCGAATATGCAATGCCGATATAACCGCCGTAAAGCATCCAATGCCAAAACCGATTGAAGCCGGATATCCTGCAAAGATTCCGAAGAGCCCAGGCGCAAATCAAGGCCGGGACAGTTCCGCCGACAATCACATAAGCCAGATAAATCGGGATGATCCGATAAGCCGCCCCGTTAGTGTTGATGAGCGCCAGAGCGGAAAACGCTCCGCCGACAATCAGCCAGCTGGTCAGTACGGCCGTCCTGTAATATTTCAAGAATCACTCGTCAGTTTTTAAATTGCTTATTCATAATATATGAAAATAATTTTATTGTAAAGAAAAAAGCCGCCTTTAGGCGGCTGGCTTCAGCTTCTTCATCAAATCGGAATATCTTACGATTTCTTCTTTAAGTTTTTCAATATTTTCTTTCCGTTCCCGGTTACATTTGATCACAAGATTCCGACCCTCCTCATCATCACCGAAATTATCCGGAGGAAGATCTCCAAACAGAGAGTTGTTTTCAAGTAAGTCCAGCTGCCTCTTCAGCTCGCCTAGATACGCCTTAACCTCTGGAAAAGATTTCTCCAAATCTTCCAGCATTCTGGAATACTTCAGAATTTCATCAGTAATGGCTTCTTTTTCCTGCTCTTCAATATGGGCATTTTTTCCGGCAGACACAAGTCCGGTTCCGGATCCGATCGGGTGTTTAAATTCTTCCTTCAAAAAATCAAGATATCCCAGCGAACCAGGGTAGCCCCTGATTCCTCGTATATCCAATTCTTTATGACCAAACTTGAGTCGCTTCTCAAATTCCAATTTGCGATGCAACTTTCCCCATTCCGCCGGATCGCCAAGCTCTTTGAGAATCTCTTCTTTAGAAACCCGCTTGCCATTCATATCGCCTTTGCCCATACCCGCCTCTTTATGAAATTAAAATAACTTATATGAGTATGACTGAAAATAATTTTTATTTCAAATTTTCTCATCTTCTGGATTCCGGCTCAGAGGCCGGAATGACAATGCAAAAATCACAAATAAGAAAAAGTTGTGCTAAACGAGCATGTGAGCCCAGCGCGAGTGAGGCACATCTTTTTCCTGCGAAAATTTTTGAAATAAAAATACGCCCTTAGTTGTTGGCACATCCTACTTTCTCACCCGTCGAAACAGGTAATATCATCGGATTCGAACGCTTTCACTTCTCTGTTCGGAATGGGAAGAGGTGGGGCACGTTCGGACAAAGCACCAACAACAAAGGGCGCATTTTTATTACTAACATTTCATTACCCGCGCAACGCGCGGATGAATCCCACACATAGTTTGTGCCATGAAATTTTTACGTTTCACGTAGCGCAAACTATGTGTGGGATAAATACTGGCTTAAGAGGTCAGAAATTACTTGCACAAAATCTCATTACATCCGTCTTGCGACGAACATAGCAAGGCCTTGTGTAAGTAAAAGTCGGTCTATTAGTACTCCTCGACTAAAACCATTACTGGCCTTACATCTGGAGCCTATCAACGTGGTAGTCTTCCACGGACCTCACAAATAGTCTTGGGCGAGGCTTCGTGCTTAGATGCTTTCAGCACTTATCCTTTCCGAGCAATAGCTACCCAGCAATTCCCTTGGTAGGAAAGCTGGCAGACCAGCGGCTCGTTCAACCCGGTCCTCTCGTCACATGTATCCCCTGTTTCCAGGAGTGCAGACTATATCTTCATCCTTCGACAAGCTCAGGACAAGTCCTAAGTTTGGAGTGGATGTTGGCGTATCACCCGCACAGCCCTGCCTGCGAAAATTCGCATGCTTTCCGGTACTGCGCAAGTCCGTCGCAATCACTTGATCGCGAACAAGTCGTTACGGGGTCAATCCTAACATCATACGCAATTCATTTTTCGTCTTCTTTCTTTTGGCGACATAGTTTTCACTTTGAATCACCAGAATCAATTCGACGATTTTTTCCAATTGCTTGACTGAAAGCTTGCTGAACTTTGTTTCGGATAATATCCGGCATGCCTCGCTTAATGCGGCGACCTGCCTGATTTTGAATCTTACAAACGGCGATAAATTCCTAAGAATTTCCGCAATCTGCGCATATCCATTTATTCTCAACTCGGTCATTCCATCATTTCTTCTGGAAATATATCCGATACCGAGAACTTTCCTTATCCAGAACAGAGCCTTTTCATGCCTGGAATCCTGATAAAAGCAGATAGTTGGTACGAATCGTATTCCGATTTTTCCCTCCTTCCGCTTCTTGACTTGAAGCATTAAGCTTCCGTCACCATCAAGAAAACCGGCAATATATGCCTGTTCAGTTTGTTTTATGATTTTAGATCGACTTCCCACGGTATTATCTTAACATATTTCCGGTCCTCAAGCGAATCATAATACCAAAGACCGAATGATATTATTCTTCTCGAACCGAAAACATTGATGAAGACTTCACCGTTATTAGCCACTTTTTCATCACGAATTACTTCGCGAAGTAGCAAAGCCCAATACGGGCCTACTAGGGTCGACTTCCCTCAATTGTGTATAGATCTTTTTCAGATCAA
>CAYHBW010000023.1:0-13194 GCA_964355085.1 uncultured Candidatus Saccharibacteria bacterium | reverse complement strand
TCGAATTGCGCCGTGATTGCTATCGTCTTTGACGAGGCCCCGCTTACTCCCAGTATAACAGAGACGGTCGGACTGAACAGACTGTACGTCGTAGTGCTATTGACGAAGTTCGGATTGCGCAAAAGCCGGAGATTCGCGTCTTCCGCTCCGCTCTCGGCGAATGAAAAATTCCGTTCTCCGAGAAAATAACTGCTGGTCGTCTGCGTGTTCACGAGAGTCGTAACGACAGCGGCGGAAATGACAATCACGCCGACTGCCATGAAAGAAAGTAGTCCGACCAGGGCTTGGCCATCGCGCCCTTGGCGCGAACGGAAGAACGGGTTTTCTCGGTTCCTCGGTTCCTCGGCTCCTCGGTTCCTACGTTCTTTCGTTCTTTGGTTATTTAATCCTGCAGTTCTCATATATGTAATCATCTTAATCCTGAAGTGAAATTAAATGTCTTCGTCTGCGAGACGCTCAAACGATCCGCGATCGATCCGACCGTGAATTGGACTTTTACTGTATGCTTCCCGCCTGGATTACCGACCCGGAGAAAGGAAAGTCCGGATATTTCCGTTCCGCTGCCGTTCAGGGCAACTGTCCCGATCGGATCGGTGATTTCCAAATCAGTCCCGTCAAGCTGATATGTGTAATTGGCGCCCCCTATCACAAGAACCAAGCTTGAAGAACTTGATCCGGTCGTTGCCGGCGTGGTTATGCTTGAAGCCCGATAGATATCGTAAAGCAATCTGGCCATGATGAATCTTCCGTCCTGCTCGATGGAACTGATGCTTTCCGAATCGATCTTCAACTCGACGATGGAAAGAAATATATTCGTAAGAATGACCAGGAAGACGGACAATAGCGCCATGTATATCAGGAACTCCACCAAGGTCGAACCCCTTACAAGTTTCAGGTTTTGGGTTTTAGGCTTTAGAATATATGCTTTCATTGATTTTAATTTAAGTTTAGATGTTTATGGTGCCAGAACCTAACACCTAAAAACTAACAGCTGCTCTTACGGAGAATAATTCACAGTCACATCGTGAGCGATCGGTTTGTCGCTCGCAACCGTGGTAGTCAGATAGATTTTATATTTCAGATAACGCCCGGAAGCATCGACCAGAGCGATGGCGCCGTTAGTAAGCGAGTAATAAGTCGAAGTCGTTCCGTCCGGACCGGAAAAATTGAAATTTCCGTTATCCGAATTGACCGCCACCTGGAATGAAACGGAATTATTTACGCTGGTCGTATCCGTCCAGGTTATCCGGTTGAAACCGACATTTGCACCCGCATCGAATGTCCCCGAAGTGAAATTTCCGCTGGCCGCAGCCGCGCCGGCGGTATAGCCGATCGTGATATTATCCAGCTTGACCTGCTGGGTTCCGTTGCCCACCAGAAAAGCCCTGAAAGTTATCTTATCCGCCGCGGCGGAAAAAGTCGGGATATTGGTATTGATTGTAGAAGCGGTGTTGTAGTCAGTCGCCAACGTCGCAGTCGTCCAGGCGGAACCGTTCCAATATTGCCAGGTTGATCCGTCATTATCAGACAGCTGATAATATATCTCCCCGCCGTTCTTGGTCGCGGTTTCGGTGAATGAATCCCAGCTGGTGATGTTTGAATCAGTGAAAGAGGTGGTCGGATAAATCGTAGGACTGTCGGAAGGATAACCGGTTCCTGATCCCGACCAGAACAATAAAGAGTTATCAAAACCGACCGTAAACGGACCTTTATTTCCTCCGGTAGTCACCAGTTGGACGGCAAGCTTAATATAATAAGTTCCTCCGATACTCACTTTATGGCCGATATCGATTGTAGTCGTCCCGGTCCAAGCCGTAGTGCCGGTCTGATTTCCGCTGGACCAGACCTGCTGTCCGGCAGTCGGCGCTCCGCTCCCCGTATCCACAAACGCATAGATATTCAAAGAAGTCGCGCTCGGATCATAAGCGGTAACGCTCCATTGAAGTTCCAAAGTTCCGGTCGCGCTCGAAGTCGGAATCGTGAATGACTGATACCAATAACCGGACGGAGATTGATTGCTGCTTTTCGGAAAAGAAACATTCATATATCCGGTAGGATTGCCGCCGGTGGAAATCCAATTTCCGGACGGCGCGCCGGTTGGAGTGCCATAAGTGGCAAAAGTCCACCCGGTGCTGCTGGTCGTAAAATGCGGATTAGTCGTATAACCTGTCTGGGTCGTGCTGGTCGCCTTCAATTGTCCGAATCCACCGGTCACTTCGATTTTTGAGGAATCAAATGCGTACGAGCCGGAAGTCGTGAACGGCTCGCTGTAGGATTGTGAAGCTCCGGTCGTATATCCGATGGAAATATTGTCCAGCTGGACGAGCTGGGTTCCGTTTCCGACCAGAAACGCCTTGAAGGTTATTTTTTGCGGTCCGGACAGAAAAACATCGATATTGGCATTCACTTCGGTTGCGGTATTCCGGTGAGTCGACAAAGTAGAAGTCGCCCAGATCGAACCGTTCCAATACAGCCAGTCAGTTCCCTCGTTATATGAGAGCTGATAATAGATTTCCCCGCCGTTCTTTGTCGCGGTTTCAGTGAAAGCCGTCCAGGAATTGATGCTAGTATTGGAAAAACTGGAAACCGGATTTATTGTAGGTCCGGTAGTCGGATAACTTATGGTATTTCCGCTCCAGACCAACTGGACATTGTCAAAATCGATGCTGAACGGTCCGGACGGAGGCGCGCCGGCAGAAGGCAAGGTGCTGACGCGCACCATCAGTTTGAAATAATAAGTTCCGGGAGCGGAAAATTTGGAAGTAACATCTGTAGTGACAGTTCCGGACCAGGCGGTTGTTCCTGTGAGCTCTCCGCTGCTCCAGATCTGCTCGCCTATGACCGGATTGGTATTTGCAGTATCAACGAAAGCATAAATCTGCATGGAATCCGGGTTGAATCCCTGAAAATCCGAAACTCTCCATTGGAAAGTCGTGGTCGCCAGGATGTCGGTGGCGTTGACCGTAACCGGATAATACCAATAAGCGCTTCCGTCCTTGTTTTTGCTTTGACCGAAATCAATATTCAGATAACCGCCGGGATTACCTCCGGTGGAAATCCAGGAACCGGCCTGTCCGATATTATTTCCGAAGGAATCGAATATCCACCCGTCGGTGCTGGTGGAAAATTCCGAATTACCCACTCCGTTCGACTGCGGAAGCACGGCTCCTTGATTCAAGAGTTGGGCGACTCCGTCTGAAACTTCGATATTTGCGGAATTATAAGTATAAGATCCTGCGGTCGTGAACGGCTCTTCATAAGAATTGATGACTGCATTCGCCTGGATCGTCACCTCTCCGGCCGGATCGGTTTTAGTATTATTATGGATTCCGGCATCGAAATCCGCCACGCTCGTATGCGTGAAAAAAGTATTGTTACGATGGCGGGTGAAATAATACCGATTCCGGATGCTCTGCGCAAACCCCTCGCCCCAGGAAATCTGCACGAGCGCGAATTTCGTCGACGGATCGGCTGTTCCCCCGGATTCGACGATTATGCCACTTGAATCCCTCTCGGCGTCGCTGATGATTATTTCCCGGCGGAATCCTCCAACTTCCTCGCTGCCGGATACCAAAGTCCAGATGCCACCGGAAACAGCCGGATAATAAGTTCCGTCCGCGGCTATCGCGCTCCAACCGGTTTCCCGGACAGAACGAATCGCCTCCTCGGCCTCCCGCGCATACCCTATAGCGAGTAGGCGATCTGATTCATTGGCGACATCTGATCTTCCGGTAACCAATCCGGTTATCAAAGCGGAAAGCATGAGAACCGTCAGTCCGCTGGCGATAAGAAGCTCGACAAGGGATTGACCAGTCGTACTGGAACGAAAGAACGGAGGAACGGAGGAACGGAGGAACAATTCGTTCTTCGGTTTCTCGGTTCTTATGTTTCTAAGTTTATCAGTAATCATCATGGAGTTTTAGTCAGCGCGCCGAATCTGTTCACCGTCAAAGTCGAAGTCGCCAAGGAAACAGTATTGTGGAAAACAACCGAACTGGAAGCGGCAAAATAAGCGTAAACCTCTCCGGTCAGACGGGTGAAAATGATCGTACTGGTTGCAAGCGTCGTACTCTGCATTTCCACGGTTAATGGAAATGAAACAGAGAAGTTTTCCGGATCCGACGGATTATAGCTCGTCCCGCGGAAAAGCGTATAAGTGGAGGTCGCAAAATAAATCCCGTAAGAAGTCGGCAAAGTCGTGGAACTCGTCAGTCCAATCATCGCCCCCAGCTGCTGGGATTTCAGATCGGAAATTATCTTCAGAACTTCCCCGTCCAGATCCGCCTGTGCCTGCGGCCTTATGACCGCAGAAACGGAAATCGCCGCGATTACGGCGGCGGTTCCCATCACGACAAGAAATTCCACCAGAGTGAAACCGGCATTAGCTTGTAGCTTGTAGTTTGTTAGCTTTTTAGAATATTCCATATTTTTTAAAATTAACTTTTACAAGAAGCTAAAAAGCTAATTTCCTTACTCCTAACTTCCTGATTCCAGCTATCTGACCTTGATCTGTCCGACCAGCTGATAAATCGGAGCGATGATGGAAACCATGATGGTTCCGACGGCCAGACCTACGATGACAAGAAGAATCGGCTCCAATAAGGTAGTCAAGGATTTTATGGTCGTGGAAACTCGGTTATCCAGAAAATCGGACGCTTCCTGGAAAGCGCCTTCAAGTTTTCCGCTTTTTTCTCCGGCCGCTATCATACGGATGAGAATCTGCGGAATCAGATCTTTTTTTGCAGAACGCAGGGATTCGCTCAATCTCTTTCCGCGGATGACTTCCTGACGCGCAAATTCAATCGCTTCAATGAGCTCCGTGCGGACGAGAACATCCCGGGAAAGCTCCAGGGTTTTGGTAATCGGAATTCCGGAACTCAAAAGAAGCGCTGAACTTCTAGTGAATCGAACAAGATCAATTTCTCTGGCAAGCGGACGCAAAAGAGGAACAGAAGTCAGGATGGAGATCACCTGCCGCCTTCTCACTCTGTAAATGAATATGGAAAAAATAATAAAAACAGCGGTACCGGCCACTATCCACGGCCAGTAAGCCAGAAGGATATTGCTTAGAAAAATAAGTATTTTTGTCGGGAGCGGTATGGTCACTTTCAGCTTCAAAAATACCTGGGCGATTCTGGGGATTACGAAGGAAAGGATCACGAGCATAATCAGAAGAAAAATGCCCATGACAAAAATCGGATAAGCCAGCGCGCCTTTCACTCTGCTCGAGAATTCGATTTCACGCCTCGTAGTTTCAGCGAGATCTTTCAGGATTTCCTCAAGATTTCCGGCCTGTTCACCGCCATGAATGAGATTGACCGCAATCGAATCGAAACTGTCAGGGAATTTGGAAAATGATTCAGCAATCGTTTTTCCGGCTTCCAGGTCTTTTTTCAGATTTATAAGTACCGTCCGCAGCCTTCCTTTCGTACCCTCAAGCAGGGCGTCAACCGTCTCCAAGAGAGGTATTCCCGCCGAAAGCATAGCCGACAAATTGCTTATTAGTTCGAGTTTTTCCGAAGATTTCAATCTTATGCTCATACATACAGTATAACTTATTAGATAGGAATTAGGATTTAGTAAATCAGCTTATTAGTTAAGTCCTAAAAAGCTAACTTCCTATCTTCCTAACTCCTATTCCTTACGCTTTGACTGCGCGCATCACCTCCTCCACCGTCGTGACGCCCTTGGCAACCTTGCGGAGGCCGTCTTCGAACATCGTAGTCATACCTTCGCTCATGGCCTTCTGCGTGATCACATCGCTGTTTGACTTATTCATAATCAATTCCCGGATTCCCGGGGTCACCTCCAGAACCTCGAAAATTCCGGTCCGTCCGGCATGGCCGGTATGTTTGCAGACAACGCAACCCTTGCCTTCGTAAGCTCGGAGTTTTTTCTCCTTTCCGAAATATTTTTCCAGGATTTTTCTGTCAACTTCGAGAGTTCCGCTCTTGGTCAATATCTTCCCACCCTGAACTTCCACTTCGATGCTCTGGATGCAAGACGGACAGATTTTCCGCACAAGACGCTGGGCGACGATCGTATTCACCGAAGAAGAAATAAGAAATGGCTCAATTTCCATATCAGCAAGACGGGGCAGGGTCGTGGCGGCATCATTCGTATGCAGAGTGGAAAGAACCAGATGGCCGGTCATGGCGGCGTTGACGGCTATTCCGGCGGTTTCTTCATCCCTGATTTCACCGACGAAAATGATATCTGGATCCTGACGCAGGATGGACCCCAGTCCTTTGGCGAAAGTCAGATTTGTTTTAGCATTGACCTGTATCTGGTTGATGCCTTCGATGTCATATTCAACCGGATCCTCGATAGTGGCGATGTTGATTTCCGGATCATTCAAGATTTTCAGAATTGCGTAGACCGAAGTGGTCTTGCCGGAACCCGTCGGTCCGGTGGCAAGCACCATACCCCACGGCTTCCGAAATCCCTTCTCCACTTTCTCCAGATCTTCCGCGGAAAGACCGAGTTCTTCCAGGCCGATCTGACGGGACTTAGCGGAAAGGAGACGGAGCACCGCCTTTTCTCCTTCGATTATCGGAACAATGGAAATTCTGACATCGATATTTTCCCCTTCGTTTTCAAATTGAAGCTTGCCGTCCTGCGCGGAAAGATGCTCGTCGGTCTTAAGTTTCCCTAGAATTTTTATGCGGGAAATTATCTGCTCGTGGAATTTTTTCGGCAAAGTCGCCACCTCATGAAGAACTCCGTCTATGCGGAAACGGATGACGGTGATTTCTTCGTATGGCTCGATATGTATATCAGAGCATTTATTCCGGTTTCCGCTTAAAAGCAGCTCCTCCACCATCCTGACAATCGGCCCCTCATCACCTTTGGCCGAGCGGACATCTTCCAAAATATCTTCGAGACTCTTGGCCACATCCTTCCGATAAAGGCCGAGCGCGTTGGTAATATCCCGCTCCGTCGCCAGATACGGAATCACATCGGCGGTGATTTTTTTGGATATGAATTCCTTGATTATTTCATCGTCGGGATCGCACATCGCCAATTTCAATCCATCCGCTCCGAGTTCGAAAGGTATGACTTTCTGCTTGCGGGCGACTATTTCCGGAACTATCTGAAGGACATCATCCGGGATCGGAACTCTGGAAAGAGAAATGAACGGGACGCCCAGACCGTCCGCCATCGCTTTGCCGAAATAAAAATCCGGCAGGATATCCCTGGAGGTTATGAGGTCGTACAGTCCTTTATTTTTCTTCTTCGCCTCTTCAAAAAGAGAATCCAGTATCTTTTTTTCGATGAGACCGGAACTCTCCAAAATAGATTTGATTTTCCCATTATCCATAGGGGTAGGTGTTAGGAAGTTAGGAGATTAGCTTTTTAGCTTCTTAGTCCGGCAAGCATCTTATTGAGCATTCTCATGATTTCCGATAATAAACTTTCAACTTCTGCATAATTTGATTCGTTTCCAAATTTCAGTCTTTTTGCTATTTCAATCTGTGTCTCTAATTCAGATCCGGAACCATAAGAAATGACCAAAAATTGTCTAAAATCCTTTCTACTGCTCCTCCTCCTGCCTTCTGCGATATTTGAGGGTATTGAAACTGCGGAGCGCCTCATTTGAGATATTAATCCATAAATTTCCGAATCTGGAAATTTCCGTGTCAATTCGTAAATTTTAACAACTAAACTCATAGCCTTCTGCCAAACTATCAAATCCTTATATGAATAAATTTTTTCATCATTTTCCATAAGATGGACCAAAGAAGCTGCCTTCCTAATTCCTACTATCCTCTACTTGAGGTATTTCCGGACTTTCTCAACCATCTGGCTCAAGCTGACATCGGCTTTGATGAAAAAATCCTTCGCCCCCATTTCCATGGCTTTTTTGATGTCCGATTCCTGGCCGAGATTGGAAAGAACTAGGATAGGAGTTCCGCGCTTGGACAGTTCCGAATCCCCCTTAACTTTTTCCAAAAAATTAAAACCGTCGACTTTAGGCATTATAAGATCCAGTATTATCAGTTCCGGCAGGAACGACCTCATCTTATCGAGACCGTCCTGGCCGTCAAAAGCCAGCTGGATATCGAATCCCTCCTTCTGGAATTTAGTCTGATACAATCTTGCGAGTATCTGATCGTCCTCCACCAGCAGTACTTTATTCATATCAGGTAGTAGAAATTCGAGTATTGCTCGTTTCTATATTTTAGATTAATTATATTTAATTTTATCATTTATTTATCGATAATTATAATAGCACGCTTTTTTGAAACCGATCTAATTATCACTACCTGACATATCTTGAAATTAATTATGCGATAATTATAGCAAAAACAATCCGTCCTGCATATCTTCCGGGGAACTCTACTGGCGGCTGAAAAAATCCTTGACTCGCTGAACCAGATCCTCAAGCTGAACGTGCGCCTTGACGACATAGCCGACAATTCCGAAAGCATTGGCCCTGTCGATATCCGCCTGATCACCAAGATTGGAAAAAACCAATACAGGGATCTCCCGCAGATTCCGGTCGCCGCGGATCCGCTCCAAAACCCCGAACCCGTCGAGCGCCGGCGTGACCAGATCAAGCAGAATGAGATCGGGTTTGTCCGCCAGTATTTTATCCATCGCATCCATACCATTCCTGGCGGTATCCACTGAAAAACCGGCATTGGAAAGCTTGAGTCCGATGACTTTGATTACGGATTCATCCTCGACCACCAGAATTTTTTTTCTCTTTTCCATGATCAGTTCATACTCACCAAAGTCTTCGATCCTTCGCGGACCCGCGGTCCGGCTGCCGGCAAAGCCAGATAAAAAATCGTGCCTTTATTTTCCTCGGACTCAAACCAAACCCGTCCGCCGAGCGATTCGGTGAGATTCTTGACTATATACATGCCCAGTCCGGTTCCGTCCGTGCTAATCTTGACGACATTTTCCCCACGGAAGAATTTTCCGAAAACTTTCTGCTGTTCGGACTTGGGAATGCCCATGCCGTTGTCGCTGACAGAAATCAGGATCTCTTCATCCTTTTTTTCAACATTCACCCTGATGATTCCTTTCTGCGGAGTATATTTTATGGCGTTCGTGAGGAGATTTTTCAATATCTCATATAGCAGCCGCGAATCGGTATGTATGTCGGCGACATCGTCCCCGGCGGTCAGACTGATTGAATGGTTTTTTTCTTCGACCAAGGAATGCAATTCCTTGATGATCTCCCCGTAAATCTCCCGGAAGTCCACCGATTCCGACTTGACCCTCAACTCCGTCGATTCTATCCTGGCGATATTCAGAAGTCCGTTGACCAGACTGATCATCCGGTTGGAAGAGACATAAAGATCTTCGATGAACTCCTTCTGCTTTTCCGGAATCTCGCCGACATCTCCGGAAAGCAGAAGCTCTGAAATCCATTTTATGGAAGTAAGAGGAGTGCGGAGCTGATGCGACGCGACGGAAATGAAACTCGTGCGCGCGTCTTCCAGTTTTTTCTGATCGGTGATATCCCTTTCTATCGCCACAAAAAATTCAATGATCCCGTCCCTGTCCAGGATCGGAGTGATCCTGACATCCACATCATAGATCGCTCCGTTCTTCCGCCGGTTCTTCAATTCGCCTATGAAAACTTTTTTATCCGTTTTGACGGTTTTCCACATCTGCTCGTAAAATTCCTTCGGCATCTGCCTGCCCCAAAACGACGGCTTATTGCCGATGATCTCGCCTCTTGCATAGCCGGTTACCTTCTCCGCCGCCTTATTGGCGTAAAGGATGACGCCGTCCTGATCGGTGATGACGATATGCTCGTACGCGTTTTCTACGGCCAGCTGGAATTTATTCAACTCCGAAACCAGGGCTTCGGATCTCCTCTTCTCGATGGAAACATCTTCCAGAAGATTCAGCGTGGCGGATTTGTTGTCTTCAAGCATTTTTTCCTGCACATCCCTCAATCTCAACTCTTCTTCAAGTTCGGAGGTTTTTTCCCTGACTTTCGACTCAAGTGAATTATTCAGATCGGAAAAACGGTCCACGAGATTGTTATATGCGGCAGCCAATGATCCGATTTCATCACGGCCGAAATCAGGAAGGCGAAGGTTCTTCTCTCCGGAAGCAATCCGCTTTGAAATCTCAAAAAAGGCATCCAGTGGCCTAACTATATGCCGCTTCATGAACAGAAACAGCGCCAAAGAAAAGACGAGAAGAAAAACTATGCCGAAAAGAGCGATTTCCAAAGAATTCCGGTTGATTTTCCCTACCATCATGTCTACCGGTTCTTCCAGTACCAAAATCCAGCCATTCCCTTTGTAATCCGCATACCCGCTGGAATGGACATGCGCCATAACTGACTGGAATCCTCCATGAAGATCTTCAGCGATTATTATGCGGGGGGCGGAAGGATTATGGTCGGGGAAAAAAATTCCATCGTAATCCGGGCGCAGACTGTAATCCTCCCTCAAAATGTCCTCATGATCATCCGGGTCGTTGCTTCCGATCTCGATTCCGTTCCGGTTCAGAAGATGGGCGAATGTCACGTCAGCATTCTCAAGAATTTCCAATACCGTATCCCAATTGATTCTGGTTTCAACCGCCCCGATCACTCCCCTCCCTTCCGGAGAAAAAACCGGCGCGGAGAAAATCATGGTCGGCGTCCCCGTAATTGAAGAAAGGAAAACATCCGAATAAGCGGCTTCCCCGAAAAAAACTTTTTCCAAAATTTCCTTCCGGATCGGCAGTTCGGCCGCCGACTTGGAGTGGTCGGATTTATCCGTAGTCAATACCACATTCCCGGCCGTATCTATGAGATAGATGTCGGAAATATTCCGGTTGATATTTTTACTCTCCGAAAGATACCCGGATATCGCCTGCATCCTTGATGAAGAGGGGTCGAGAAAAATCTCTGCGACTGCGGTCCTGGCGGATAAGGTCTTGACCGCGGTCAGTTCCGAATTCAGAAGAATATCAATTGAACTTAAAATCGACGATGCCAGGCGGCCATAATCCGAATATTTCTCGCTGGTGAGAATGTTCTTGGTCAAATAAAAGGTGGATACAATGACGAAAAGAACCAGCGACATCGATGAAAACAGGAAAAGCAGATATAACTTTGAGGTTAGCTTCATAGTACTTACCGCTATCCTTGGAATAAAATGGAAAGCGATTCTCTTGTAATTATACCAGATAACAATGCGCCCCGACCGGAGTCGGGGCGCATGTTCCATATTTATCTCCCATTGGCTATTTTTGTCACCAGATCTATGAGCTCTTCGATGCGGTAGTTGCTCTTCACGAAATAATCCGAAACACCCAGCTTCTCCGCCGCTTCCGCCTTCCTGTTGCTGCCGGAAACGGAAACGACGACGACTTTTATGTTCCTTGTTTTCTGATTCTCCCTGACATGCTTGAGAAATTCGAATCCGTCCATACCGGGAAGATAGACATCCAGCCAGATAAGATCGGGGATGTTCTTCTCGAGGATTCCGAAAGCGTTCTCGGCATTCTCCGCCAGGAAAACATTGTATCCGGCGTTTTTCAGCTTGAGAACGATTATCCTGCTCAATGACTTGTCGTCCTCGACGACAAGGATATTTTTAGAATCCGGCATAAATGTTTGAATTTCGTATGATTCCGAATAGTATAGCACCCGCAAAATGCCAAAACAAGAATAAACGCCTATCTGCCGTTAAGGTATTGCTTTATTTTCTCCAAAAGTCCCTGCATTGAAAAATTCGCTTTGACGATGTAATCCGCCGCCCCTCCGGCTATTCCTCGCCTTATCTCCGCCTCCCTTGCCAAATTGGAGACTATCAGAACAGGAATATCTTTCGTTTCCGGATCGGACTTCAGGATTTTCAGAACTTCGTAACCATCCATCTTCGGGAGTATGAGATCCAGAAGGATGAGGTCCGGCTTGGATTTTTTGGCCGAAATTATGCCGTCTTCCCCGTTGGTGGCGACCGTCAGATGCCATTTATTCTTTTTGAATGTGATTTCCAGCGGGTTGATAAGGAATTTTTCATCCTCGATTATCAGAATTTCGAAATTGTCCTGGTTCATGGTTTATTTTTATACTCTAATGGTAAAATAGAACTTCGATCCCTTCCCTCTGCCGGCGGATTCAAAATGCGCGTCTCCGCCGTGCGCCCGGGCGAAAGCCCTGACTATGAACAGGCCGAGCCCGAAACCGTTCGGAGAAATTTTCTTGGCCTCCTCTCCGCGGAAGAATTTTTCGAAGATATACCTCTGCTCTTCGTTGGAAATACCCATACCGTTATCGCTTATGGAAATATCCAGCTGATTACCTCCCTCAACGGACTTTTTCCTGAAAACCACCTCTATCTTCCCGCCTGTTTCCGGAGAATAATGCATGGCATTCGTCATCAGGACCTCCAGGACTTTTTTGACCTTCTTACAGTCGCAAAGGATGCTCTCCGAGTCTTTTTCAATATCCAACTTGATATCGAGTTTCTTGCTCTTAATGATGACCTCGTTATCTTTCAGAATCTCATCGACCAGGGACCAAGAATCGCACTTTTCTTTTTTGATCTCCACCTCCCTGTCTTCGACATCCAAAGCCGTAAGCATATCATCAAGGTGGTAGATCATAAACATCGAATTCTTATAGGTGTCTTTGAGGAATTCGCGCTCCGATTCCTTATCCACGGATCCGTCAAGAAGAAGCTCGGTCGTCCAACGCATGGCGGAAAGAGGCGTGCGGAGCTGATGGGAAACCACGGAAATGAAATTCGATTTCGCCTCATCCAGGCGCTTCAAATCTTCATAAAGGCGGGCATTATTTATGAGCACTCCCGCCTCTCCGGTAAGATGGTCCAAAAGCGCCAGATCCTGATGCGTGAAAAAGTCATTTGAGTTTTTCCGACCGATGAAATAAATGGCGATCAGCTTGCCGCTGACGGCGATTGGGATGGCAAGGGTGAAATCAAGCCGGACCAGCTCTTCGTAAGCGCCGGGAATAAGGTCGATCCTGTCAGCTTCGATCTTGAAATCCTTTGAATTGAGATCCTCCAATATCTCCTCGCTGTTCAGGATCATATTCTGATTCTCGGAAAGAAAACCGACAAGCGGATTTGCCAATTCCAGTTCGAAATAATCATCCCTCCCTCCGTCAGCCGGACCGGAAAGGAATGTCTCTTTGGGGGTCAGTACGGCTACCGACACTTTTTCAACCTTAAAATTCCTCCTGGCTATTTCATTGAAGGCAGCCAGAAT
>CAYHBW010000022.1:0-15379 GCA_964355085.1 uncultured Candidatus Saccharibacteria bacterium | reverse complement strand
ACTTGGCTACATGGCCATGTATTTATAATATCCTACTCCCCCTTTTCCTGTTTTTCAATTTCCAAAAACCTCTTTTCGATTTCCGCCGCGTTGGATAATCCCTTGTCGAGAATGAAACGGATGACCGGCATCGGACGGATGTTTATCTTCTTAAAAAGCATATGTTCAAGATATTTGGAGGACTTCGCAAGAATTCCCAGGACATCCTCGGATCTCTCATTCGGAATCACGGAAACCAGGACATTAGCGTAATCCAGATCCTTCTGCACCTGGACTTCAGTGACAGTCACCAACGCTCCGTCGAATTCCATTTCGCGTAAAATTATCTTATTCAATTCCTCCTGGATTAGACTGGTGACCCGTTGATATCGTTGGTACATGAATAGTCGAAAGTCGAATGTCTTAAAGTTAAAAAGTCGTGGTCAGAAACTAGGGCTGAAGCAAGAGATCTCCGATCTCAATCTTCACCGGACAATCGAAAAGCATTCCGCATTCGCTTCCGTCCGGGACCATATTCGCGTCTTTTTTATTCTGCTGAAGACTGACGACTTTCCCTTTTCCGAGAATCTTGCCTTCGCGCTTCACTTCCAGCCAGGCCTTGTTGAGGATTTTCCCGCGGGTTACTTTTCCGCCGATGGTCTGCACATCGCCTTTGGCGCTGAAAGTCGCAAGGATCTGAAGCTCGCCGGAATGCTTGCCTTCGCGCATTTCCAAAAACATCTTTTCGATCAATTCCAGAAGCTTGTAGATTATCTCGTCAGTAACAATCCGGATATCATGGACGCGGGCGAGATTTTCCGCGGCGCGGGAAGGATAGGATTTGAATCCGATTATGAAAGCTCCGGTCGCGAGCGCGTCTTTGACATCGCCGTCGGAAATTTCACCGACTGACTGGCTGATGACTTCCAAACGCTGTCCCTGGGTGATCGGAA
This sequence comes from uncultured Candidatus Saccharibacteria bacterium, assembly GCA_964355085.1. Taxonomy (GTDB): domain Bacteria; phylum Patescibacteriota; class Minisyncoccia; order UBA6257; family 02-FULL-45-10c; genus REEB48. Next base: position 14,447 of record CAYHBW010000022.1, on the reverse strand, counting down.
TTTTATGCAAAAGATCGTTCAACGCCTCGAGAGAACCGGCCACATCCGCTTTCAAAATAAGACGGACTGTCTGATCGTCTTTGGTCTTGCTTCCGGTCACTCGGCTGGATGCCTTTTTCACGACTGCCTCCATTTCTTTTGCCGAAAGTTTTCCCGCCTGGAATTCCTCCCCGACTGCCGGCAATTCTTCAAACCCGAAAATCACCGCCGGACTGGAAGGAACCAATTCCGCAACCTGCTTTGCGAGGAAATTCTCCAGAACTTTCACTTTTCCTTTCGCGCTTGCAGTCGCGATCAGATCGCCTTTGCGCAAAGTCCCGTTTTTCAAAATAACGGTCACTGTGTTGCCGCGCTTGTTTTCAAGTTTGGCTTCCAGAATCATTCCGCTCGCATTCGCATTCGGATCATAAGAAAGATCCTCGACGTCATAAGTGAGAAGAACGAGATCCAGAAGTTCTTTCACGCCTTCCCCGGTTTTGGATGAAACTCCATGCCAACCGATGCTTCCACCGCGACCTTCAAGAAAAACTTCGTTGGCTCCCAGTTCGTTCTGGACTTTTTCGATGTCAGCCGTGTTCTTATCAGTCTTTGTAAGCGCCACAACATACGGCGTTTCGGAAACAAGCAGAGCTTTCAGAGCTTCTTTTGTCTGCGGCTTCACGCCTTCATCGGCGGCAACAACCAGAATAGCCACATCAGCCACATTGGCGCCGCGGACGCGCATCTTGGAAAACGCCTCGTGTCCCGGAGTGTCGATGAAGGTTATTTTCCGGCCTTCATGCTCTATTTCATAAGCTCCGACTGATTGCGTAATACCGCCGGCTTCTTTAGCGGCTACATTTGACTTGCGGATATAGTCGAGCAGGCTGGTTTTGCCGTGGTCCACATGACCGACGACTACCACCACCGGCGGACGTTTTAAGTTGTTTGCGTTTGTTGAAGACATATCGAGCATCTTTAAAATACCACTAAAAATAGATTTAGACAAATGAAACTCTCCAACCGCGAGGTCGTCATATCAAGCTTCGCCTGGACACATGAAAAATTGTTTACTTGAGGATGAATAAAGTCAGCCCTGGTCTCTTATAAGAGACCAGGGCTGGAATGCCGGAATTAAAAAATCCGCCGTCAGGCGGATCAATCGCAGGGAGGGCGGAAAAGCCGCTCGGGTGGACGCGGGTATTTCCGCTTCTCCAGGTGGACTTTCTTCGGCTCGCGTTTCTGCGGCTTCTTGCCGTTGACGAACCTGCCGCTCAGCCAGCGCTGGACCGTAGACATACGGACCCTCCATTTCTTATTTCATATTTAAAGAACTTTGAAAATATACCTTGAACAGGAAATGATTGTCAATGATTTTAAAAAAATAAATTTAAACAGGAAAAGAAACGTGGAATGCAGCGATGATGATCATTTCAACGATGAGGACAGCCGGCCCAGCAGCAAGGACGGCGTATTCCGCCTTTCATCTTTAAAAGCGCCTTTCTGATGCGGATGTTTCTGGTTTCCGATTTTTTCCCGGATATGACCCAGCAGATCCACTCATTGTGGGCAAGCGGCGTAATATCATCCCATATCGCCTGCACTGACGTAACGGAAGCGATGGATTTCCGCAAATCCGCAGGCAGAATATGCACCGCAGCCTTTCTTCGCCCGCCTGAAGCTTTACGCGAAAGAGGGTTGGACATAAATTTATTCTACTATCTCAAAGCTGATAATTGCGGAGGCGGAAGCCCTCCAAGGGCGGGCAGGGATTCTCCCGATTCGAATCTTCGCCAGAAATTTTCTTACCACCGTAAAGGTGGTTTGAAAATTGCGGAGGCGGAAGGATTCGAACCTTCGAACCGGTTTCCCGGTTAACATCTTAGCAGGATGCTGCCTTCAGCCACTCGGCCACGCCTCCGTATCGTTTAAATAATCCGGCAAACCTCGTCTCGCGACGAGACGACGCCTTCACATTTATAGATATATAGTATATCAGTGAAACTCAATTATCAATCAAAACATCCGGACTGATCCCGCAGTTATATGAATATGAATCAACTTCTGAAAAAACCGAGCGCCTGGCTTCCGATACTGATGTCGCTTACTGCTCTGGCTATACTGCTCGGTTATATCGCGATTTTCGGAATAAATCAGGAACCTCAACCGGACGAAGGGACTGCCGCGCATTTGTTCCAAATTCTCATGGGCGGACAAGCGCTTATAATCGCCTGCTTTGCAATCAGATATATCGGAAAATTCCCGGAAGAAACTTTTCGAATCCTGACATTGCAAATCCTCACCGCAGGATTACCTTTCGGACTTCTTTATTTTTTCGAACACTGGAAATAAAAAACTGCGGATTACGGGACCAGTTCTTCCAATCCCTTGAAAACCTCCGTCAGCGCCGCATCAGAGGGCGCTCCTCCGCAACTGGCCAGACTGCGGTCGAACAATACCGTATCTCTCTGAAAAATCTCTACCGACTTTATTGAAGCGCCCGGGCACACCGGATCGCCCACGCCGTCAGTCCGCCTCCCGGATTTGGATGATGCAAGCATGATATCATTCAGCTGTTTACTCGAAACAAATACCGGAACCTCCTCCAGGATTTTTTCATAATCCATTGTCACGTACTCGCCGCTGATCTGCCCGGAACCGTCAGTCGATATGGTAAGTATGTTTTCCCGATAATATGCCGGCGGAAGAGATCCGTTATTCTTTGAATATCTTATGACGATTCCGAAGTATTCTCCGGAAGTCTCCTGATTCCCGCAATTTCCGCAGGTTTTATTCATCTGGAAATACACCGACCTCCCCGCCAGAAAAATGACCGCCGCCAGACCGGCATAAATGAATAATTTTTTGATTGCTGATGCTGACGCCATGAATGGAATAAATTTCTTAATCCTCGCAGATGATTCCGGATGCATTCATATCATTTATTATACCATCATCAAGAAATGCCGATCCCCCGGACAGAAAAAAGAACGTTCCTCAATCTGATATGATATATTCATAAAGATAATCAACGGAAAATCATGGGATGCGAGAATATATCTATGGGAAATAAAGAAATAGAACCGAAATTCGAAGTTCCGGAAAGTGAAATTCATTTTTCCACCAGCCGTGGCGGAGGACCGGGCGGTCAGAATGTGAACAAAGTTGAAACCAAAGTCCTGGCAATCTGGGATTTCCGCGGATCCAACCGGCTGAACGACGCCCAGAAGGCGATTCTTTCGGAAAAACTTAAAAACCGAATCAATTCCCTCGGCCAGCTCTATGTCCATTCGCAGGAAAGCCGGAGCCAGGACGCGAACCGCAAACGCGCTGTTGAAATAATGAATGATCTGACGAACCAGGCGCTAGCCGTACCGCAGGAACGGAAAGAAACAAAGGTTCCGAAGCGGGAAAAAAGAAAAAGACTGGAAGAAAAATCACATAAATCCGAAAAAAAGGCGGCGAGAAGAAAAATAGATTACTAGAAAACCCATAAAGGACGGTTTTTCCAATATATCCCCTAAATCGAAATCGCTGATTTCAGATTAAGCGCAAGAAGAGAGAAATCGTAGTTTTAACTACCTTTCCGATGAGTGACGCTGCGATTCGCCGAAATCAGGATTCCCGAAAGGTAAGGAAATTTTAATCACATTCTGCGTTACGCCTCCTCGGAATGAGATAACCCATTACTCGTCGGCAAGCCTTGAATCTGATATAAAATTTCTCTTATCGATTAGGGAAGATATTGAAAAAAACCGTCCCGGGTATTTTTTGGTAGAATTATATATATAATGTTTCCAAGAAAATCCAAAAAAAGAATAGCGGTTTTCATGGGCGGCCCTTCGGCCGAACACGATATTTCCCTGAAAACAGCGGAAATGGTCATCAGGCATCTCAATAAAGACAAGTTCACCCATATTCCGGTGAAAATCGGGCGCGATGGAAGCTGGCCGATGACTATTCCGGAACTCAAGGAAAAAGCGGATATCGCCTTCATAGCCATGCACGGAAATTACGGGGAAGACGGTCAGATCCAGGCCACGCTCGCCACTTACGGCATCAGATACACCGGATCGGATCCCGTGGCGAGCGCCATCGCAATGGATAAGGAAAAAAGCATGCGAATACTGAAAAACCGGAAAATCCACGTGCCGGATCATTATTCAGTCAATAAAAAAGATTCTCTTCTGAAATTCAAAAATACTAAAAAAATGCGGATGCCGGTGGTGATAAAACCTTCAGGAAGCGGATCCAGCATGGGTGTCAGCATAATCAACGACTGGAAAGATCTTGGAAAAGCCCTTGGAGAAGCTTTCCGATTTTCCGATTCCGCCCTGATCCAGAAATATATAACAGGGAAAGAGGTGACTTGCGGGGTTCTCCACGTCAACGGAACCGCCATACCGCTGATGCCGACGGAAATCCTGCCCGGCAAAGAACAGCACTTCGGCTATGAATCGAAGTATGCTGTCGGCGGGTCGCAGGAACTCACTCCTCCGAATCTTCCGAAGGAAATCATAAAACTCATCCAGCTCACGGCTCTGGATGCCCACCGCGCCATCGGTTGCTCGGGCATGTCCAGAACTGATATGATTATAGATAAGGACAACCGGATAAACGTCCTGGAAATCAACACGATTCCCGGACTGACCGAAACCAGTCTTCTGCCGAAGGGCGCCAATGCGATCGGAATCCGCTTTCCGGAAATTCTGGAACATATAATCAACTCGGCATAAAAAAATAATGAGTAATAATCTCGAAAAATCAAAAGAGGACATATCCTGGCACGCGCCGGAATTCAACTATGTCCATAAGGATGTCGAGTGGTATTGGCTGACCGTCATCGCCTCTTCGGTTATTTTCCTTCTGGCTGTCTGGCAGAGGAATCTTCTTTTCGCATTTTTCATAGTGATAGCGGAATTCCTCCTGCTCCATCTCGGCCGGCAGTATCCGAAAACGATGAAATTTTCACTGACAAAAAATTCCGTCAGCATCGGCGGGATAAAAGAATATCCGTATTCGCACATAGCCGGCTTCCATATCCTGCGACATGAAGATCATTCGGAGCTGATATTCCGGACGAAGAACCGCCTTGAACCGTACGTGAAGATACTGGTTGACAGCGATCACATACAGGAGATCAAAAAATTTCTCGCGGGGCATCTTCCGGAAATCGATTACGAGGAGTCCCTGACTGACCACTTCGGACGGATGATCGGATTTTAAAAAAACCGGGCTCCCCCGGTTTTTTTATTTGTTCACACTGAACGTACTTGAAGTGTGCCCTCGTGAGGAATCGAACCTCAATTACAAGATCCGCAATCTTGCGTCCTATCCGTTGAACGACGAGGGCAGTACCATTATTGTACTCGGAATTTCTAAAAAAGAAAGAGGCGCCAAAATCCGCCTCTACTTATATTCCAAAATATCTCCGGGTTGACATTTAAGCGCCTCGCAGATCGCTTCGAGGGTCGATAAGCGGATCGCCTTTGCTTTTCCGTTTTTCAAAACGGAAATATTGGCCATCGTGATGCCCACTTTCTCGGCAAGCTCTGTGACGCTCATTTTCCTTTTCGCCAACATGACGTCGATATTGATGATGATTGCCATATTGGTTTGGTTATACTGTTAAGTCGTTCTCGGATTTTATGTCGATTGCGCTTTGCAGAGTTCTTTCAAAAACAGCCGCGACAGTGGCGACCACAGAAGAAATAAAAGTAAATAAAATAGCTATGGCAATAAAACCGGCCGGATCGTCATCCACCGGATCGCCTCCTTTAACATGGAACATCACTGTAATGTATAGCGCTGCCATCACAATTAAAATGCCTAATATGATTGCGCAATATTTTATAGTCCTTAAAGACTTAACGGAGTTTAATGAGAATACTTTATTCTGTCCTATATAACCGAGTAATTTGAACGCCTGATGCAGGGCGACAAAAAATGCGATAGAAGATAAATATCCGTAAATGATGAACGGATCAGAATAAATACTGAACAGATCCAGATTTACGGCTCTCCCCTCGGTCAAGGGAAACCGGATCATGATGGCCAGCGCCACGATGCCGATGAGCGCGATTACTGCCTGAAGAAACATCGTTGAACTTTTTTTCATAGGTAGTTCTTATAAATTATTATATTTTCATCTTAATTTATGACTTATCGTTTGTCAATATATATTTATCGTTATTTTAATTTTATTCCGGTGATTAAATCCTAGCCGCATAAAAATTGCATTTGGGAAATTATTTTGATAAGATAATCCCAGCATATCAATCTGGAAAGCAGATGAAATTCCATATCCTCGCTCCGCTTTGCACGGCCGTAGGAATCGCAATCGGAATGCCGATTCAAATCTGGAGGCTTTACAAAAGCAAAACTGCAAATGAAATTTCTCTCGTAAACTTCCTTATTACGATTTGCGCAAATATCTGCTATATGTTTTACGCCAGCGAGATAAACAATATCTTTCTTGTGCGCGTAAATATAGTTTCCCTATTTCTGAATCTTATCGTAATCGGCCAAATACTCAATTACCGATTTTTCTATAAAAAAGAAAGACGTCCGTCCTAGAGCCCTACCTCCCCGCATCAGCCAACTGGCTGATGCGGGGTTTTTCTTTCTTGAAAAATATTCGTTTGTCCACTATAGTTATTACGGAACTTTAAAGGCAAAGAAGGATGAATGAAACCTAAAGATTCTCTTGCCGCCGCAAAAAAGCGCGGAAAGGAAATGACCAGAAAAATCCTGCGCGATCCGAGATGCAAACTTATATCGCTTGGAGCAGAAACCAGACGCAGGGAAATCATCATGGCCATCTTCGGAAAGAAGATGAATTTGCGGAAGAGCTGGCTAAATAAATACATCTTCGTAAAATTCAAAGGGGAAATAATGATGCCTAGCTGGCAAACTGAACCGGAAGTCGAACCGCATCTTCAGAAAATAATCGAAATCCTGGAATCAAAGGGATTGGGGGCTCTCGGAATGCTGACATTTTTCATGAATGGAAATAAAAGGTTGGGCAGCAAGAGCCCGCTTGATGCACTAAGAGAAAACAAGGTGAAAGAAGTATTGGCCGTCGCCAGATGCTATCACGAACACGGCGCCGCCTGAAAAACATCCGCACTTATGTGCGGTTTTTCTTTCTTGAAAATAAATCAGATGTAAACTATAATAATTTCAAGCTTATGACTGTCCTGGCGGGCTTGCCCGCCGAAGCTTCAGCGTAGGCGGGTATCGTATAGCGGCTATTATGCGACCTTGCCAAGGTCGAGATACGGGTTCGACTCCCGTTACCCGCTCAGATTAAAAAACAGCCCTATTAAGCGGCTGTTTTAATTTTTAAACTAGGCGGCCCCGTGCTCTAAATAAGCCCTGGCAGCTCGCATAACTTCTTTTACTTGACCACCACGAAGCGCTTGAAGCGGATTTTTACCGGCCAACCTAAAATTTCCATTTACGAAAAAAACCATAACCATCAAACTACTCGTTTTCTTTTGCTTAAAAATTTTCAAAATTCTAAATATGTGAGGACATACCCGATCATCAAACTGCCACAATGGAACAACTTGCTCGATACCCATTTTGACTACAAAAACTTTATTCTGTTCCATCATTAAGCGAAGTGCGCCGCGATTTTCTAGCTCAACAACTCCACCTTCGGCTTTAAGCAATTTTAAAAGCATCTTTCTTCCGCGCTCTATTGCTGGAGTAAGAAGATCGCTTCTTTTGGTTTTCATCCCCTGATCCCATATTTCATAGTGCCTCAGATAGTATAGTTATAAATATTTATACTGTCAATTTTATTCTTAAAACAGGTTCTAACATCCCTCCTCCGCTAAAAGCTACGGCGGGCGGGCATTAACTAACCCGCTCAAAATAAAAAACCCGAGAGAGCATCTCGGGTTTTGTCGCGCGGAACCTCATCTATTGATCTATAGATGAGTAGCTAACACATACCAAGTTTTCTTGCCTTCCTCACGCAGGTTACTCCGCGCAAGGTCTTTTTCTCTATCCAAGGACCCCCAGGGGTAACCCTGATAGAGCGGATCTAAGTTTTATATTGATATATGATAGTTGATCTCTTCACTCTGGCTATCCGCGCTCCAGAGAAACAAGACCAAATCTGTACTATATTAAATATAGCATATTATATATATTTTGTCAATAGCTCGTAATGGTTCAATAGCTTGGCACTATAAATTTACTAATTCCACTCTCAAACAAGTTCTAATCCGCTCGCTAAAATCTCTGTTTATTTTTTTATACTGGTAACAGGAAATTGGAACTTTTCTACTTATTTGAATTGGAGAATCTTGACATAACTTCACCTATTTCATATACTATTTAACAGAAACTTGAATCAATGAAGGGCGCGATGCAAATGAAAGGATGGGTATCGAGGATATTGTTTCTTGTCTTAGTATTTAACTTAGGAATTATCGTGGGTGCAAAAGTACAATATCAAAAGTTCGAACCAGAGTGGGACCATGTAGATACAAGTGATTACAGAAAAAGCAAACCTGAATGGCAAAGGGCTGATACGGTTAGTTATCGTAATAATAGCTTTGAATATCTTGATAATATGGAGCTAACAAATCAGTTTTTAGATAAGCTCGAAGCCAAGATAACAAATCGCCACCATTATATAGCAATAGGAACTGCTTGGAGGGTTAAAAAATCACTGGTTTTTCAAGACATGGGTAGGCCGTTTATTTATATACAATCTGAACCAAATCTACACCTTGAATACTTCTTGGATGACTTAAATAAACCAATCCTTGAGAAACTACAGAGGGGCAAGCTCTCCAGAAAAGAGAAGGACGACTTTATTGATTCGGCGGCCGAAGCTGCTGCGAAAGATTTTTGTGATTACTATGCCCGCCTCAATTTGCCATGCGGAAAAGAAAAAAGATAAGACGCCAAGTGCGTCTTTTTTATTTTTTATCCAAAACCAGGTATCACCCCCCTTCTATTCCGCCAGCTGGCGGACATACACTAACCAGCTTCAGAATTAAAAACCAGCTCTGTTAAGCTGGTAAAATTTGATGAATTTCTCCATCGTCAACGCCTAAACTTTTAAGGCCAGATAAAAGCGGTCTTCCGGATTCATACTGATGCCGTAAAAGTTCTTGAGTACATTTCTCATCCTGAATCAGGATGGATTTATCGGTCAATATTACGAAATCGCTACCTTCTTTCAAATTAGCGAATGGTCCGGTTTCCTGAACCTTTAATTTCATCGGGTTCTCTTCAATAACTTCGGCTATATATGTTCCAAGCAAACCATTGATCCAAATTACCAAATAATCTCCAACTTTGGCAGAATAACAATCGGCTATTGTACCCCTCCTTAAAAAGACTTGTTCTGGATAAACTTTATACTCTGCTTATAAAATTGTCAACAATTTATCTTGTGATTGAATTACCCGACTGAATGCTTTAAAGTATCTGATAACAGTTCTTTTAAAGAAATGAGATGCAGACAACATACAGGACGATTGAGCAGTTGATAGACCTCATATCGGAGCCGAACCGGGAGATCTGCCGTCGGATACTTTCCGAAAATCGCGGACTTTTTCAGCTGGTCCAAGGCGCCTCGAATAATCATCAGGCCTGGCCAGGCGGATATTTCGACCACGTCCAGGAAACAATGAATATCGCAGCGGCGCTATATCAACAAATGAACGCTCTCCGCCCACTGCCATTTTCCCTTTCCGATGCGCTTCTTGTGCTTTTCCTGCATGACATAGAAAAGCCCTGGAAATATGAGATCGGATCCGACGGAAAATTGAAATACAAAGATGAGCTGAAGACAAAATCCGATTGCCATGAATTCCGGAACAGAAAACTTGCGGAATACGGGATAATACTTACCGAAAATCAGGAAAACGGTATGAAGTATGTCGAGGGAGAACACAATGATTACACGAATCTCCGCCGGGTTATGGGACCGCTGGCCGCCTTCTGCCACCTCTGCGATGTGACCAGCGCCAGAATCTGGCACGATCACCCAATACGGGAAAACGACCAGTGGAATGGAGCGGGAAGAATCCGAGGATAAACCCACAGCGCCTTCAGGCGCTATTTTTTTTCAAAATTATATTTTTCAGATCCTTCATATCCATGCCGATGGAATAACATTCGGAAAAGTCCTGTAATTTAATTTTCTCCAGCCGATATCGCGATAAAAACCTAACATCATTCCGTATTTTATGAGGATCAGCGGAACGCTCATATAGAAATAATTCAGATCCTGCCCGGTAAAAAACCAGGAAAGCGTGAAAATTAGGATAATGAGATTGGAAATTTCAAATGTCGCAAACTTCCAATATTTGGGGGCTGGCAAAACTACGAAAAACGGCAACAGCCACAAAAGATATTGCGGAGAAAAAACCTTATTTGTCATAAGAAAAATCAAAGTCGCCATATACCAGGACTTGAACAGGGATTCCTTTCTATATTTCCATATCGCCAGAAAATACCAGGATGCGAATATGGCCAAAGATAAGGAATTAATGATTTTTTCATCTTGGAGACCAGGGAATCCCCATCGGATGACAGTCCAAATTGAATCAAAGGTGGATATGCGCCCGCTGTTAAAAGTGAAAAAATACGCCCAGGAATCGAAATTGGCTATGGCGAATGGAAGATTCAAAGCCAGCGTAACTGCGCCGGCAATCAAAACAATCCCGCTCTTCTTGCGCCAGCTGTTCTGCTTCAGAATTAGCGGCAGAAAATAAAAAATAGGATACAGCTTCGCCCAGGTTCCCAGCGCGAGAAAGAATGCCGCCCAAAGATCCTTACCCCTCCAAACCGAATACATTGCAGATATGACGCAGAATACCGCAAGGAGATCCCAGTTATAAACCGAAAAAACCAGCATCGACGGCGCGAAAATCCAATATTTCCATAATTTACCACGCTCCGCCAACGGAAGCATCTTATAAAGCAAAAAGGTTCCACCGGCCGCAAATGCAATCAAAAAAAATGTATTGGCGATATAATATCCACGCAGATTGCCTCCGATAACCGCCGTCAGTCTTATGAATAAGCCCGTCAGAACCGGATACTCCAATTGGGAATTTACATACGGCCAACCGGGAATCGAAGCTTTGCCGAAAAAATTAGGGATATCGCTATATAAAAGGTAATGATAAGCAGCTAACTTGAAAATTTCCGCGCCATGAAGAATTGAGGAAAAAAATCCTGAAAAAAATACTCCGAATATATAAGAAAACGCTCCTGGCATGGTTTACATTTTATTAATCAATAATCCTACAATATCATTTTTGGATAGACCCCCACAATCAAGCACCTCATCGGCATATGACCGGCACAAGGCATCCCGCTCCCCGAATAATACGTCCAGGCCCTTTTCTTTCAGGCCGACGATGCCGCGCCCATCCGCAGCGCCGCCCAATCTTTCCCTTATTTCATCGACAGAAAGGGATAGGTAGATGATTTTCGATTCATTTTTTATTTTCTTCATCGCCTCATCGGAGTAAACTATGCTGCCGCCCGGCGAAAAGACAATTCCGGCCAGATTCACTTCCATTGCAAAATTCCCCTCCATTCGGATAAAATCTCGCCCTCCTTTTTCCGAAAGAATCTCCGCATGACTTCTGCCGGTCCGCTCCTTTATAAGGATATCCAGATCGATGAAAAGACGGCCAAGATTTTCCGCGATAATTTTTCCGATTGTGGACTTACCGGATCCAGGCATCCCGATCAATGTCAATCCTTTATTTTCCATCTGACAGATATCCTCTCTTATATAAAAGTTCGGCAATCAGAATCGCGCCGCCGGCCGCGCCTCGGATGGTATTATGAGAAAGCGCCACGAATTTCCAGCCATCCGGTCTGTCCTCCCGAAATCTACCGCAGGTGATGCCCATGCCATTTTCATAATCCCGATCCAATCCAGTCTGCGGACGGTCATCTTCGGAAAAATATCTGATGAATTTCTTCGGAGCGGAAGGCAAGTTTTGGCCAGCCAACGGATTATCGAAATTCTCGATTGCATCGATAATCTGTTCCGACGTCGGTTTATTTTTAAATTTCACCGAAACGCTGGCCATATGGCCGTCGGAAACTGCCACCCGGATACAGGTCGCGGAAATAACCGGCTTTGAGGCGATTTCCAGCTTGCTGTTTTTTATCTCGCCGAAAATTTTCAACGGCTCTTTTTCCGTCTTTTCCTCCTCGCCTTTTATGAAAGGTATGCAATTATCGAGCATTTCCGGCCAGGATTCGAATGTTTTTCCGGCTCCGGAAATCGCCTGCAAAGTCGTTACAGAAATTTTTTCCGGTTTGAATTTTTTCAGCGCATATATGACCGGAAGATAGGACTGGAGGGAGCAATTGGGCTTCACAACCAAAAGCCCGTTAGTCCACCCGCGATTTTTTCTCTGAACGCCAATCAGCTCCAGATGTTCTGGATTTATCTCGGGGATCAGCATCGGCACGTCTTCCGTCCAGCGGTGAGCAGAATTATTGGAAACCACGGCGACTCCGGCCGCGGCGTAACGTTCTTCGAGTGATTTGATTTTATCCTTATCCGCATCAATCGCTGAAAAAACAAGATCGACTTCCTTGGTGATCAGATCAATATCCTCTTCAACGGCTCTGACTTTGATATTTTTTATTTTCTCCGGAATCCCGCCAGGCATCAGCCAGCGATTTCCAACCGCTTCCTGATAAGTTTTCCCAGCAGACTTCGGCGAAGCCGCCAAGCTGACAACCTCGAACCAAGGATGATCTTCCAGGAGGGAGATGAATCTCTGCCCAACCATTCCGGTCGCCCCTAAAATCCCGACTCTTATTTTTTTCCCGTTCATGGTCAGATTTTCAGAATATCCGCCAATACTCCGGCGGCGGTGACTTCCGCGCCAGCCCCTGGCCCCTGCACGACTAAAGGGCGCTTATCATATCTCCTGGTATAAATAGCGAAAATATTATCCGCTCCGCGGGTTGCCGCCAGCGGACTGTCGGTCGGAACCCCCTGAAGCGACGCAACCGCCTTTCCTCTTTCTAATCGAGCGACATAACGCAAAACCTTATTGCCGACATAAGCTTTTTCCAGTAATTTTTTGAAATAACCGTCATGATGCTTCATGTCTGACAGGAATTCCGCCGGAGTCATCTTTCCCTGCAATTCTTCCGGCACAAGATTCTCAATGCTGACATCCTTGAATTCCATCTGCCAGCCGATTTCCCGGGCGAGAACCAATAGCTTCCTGCCGACATCATTGCCGTTCAGATCCTCCCTCGGATCCGGCTCGGTATACCCGAGCTCCCTTGCTTCAGATAAAACTTCACTGAATCCACGGGCATCGTCAAAAGAGTTGAAGAGATAGCTTAAAGTCCCGGAAAAAATCCCTTCAATTCTTACTATCCTGTCTCCGCTCAAAAGCAGATCGCGGATAACGGATATCAATGGCAGGCCTGCGCCGACATTGGTTTCATACAGAAACTGCCTGTTTTTTTTTCGCATTATTTCCCGAAGATTCAAATATTCCCTCATCGGAAACGTATTGAATTTCTTATTCGGCGTGACGATATTGAATCCGGACTCCGCCAAACCGATATAATTCTTCGCGATTTCAGCGCTTGCGGTACAATCAACGAATATTTTCCGGCCTACCTGCATTTCCACCGACTTCTTCATCCATGATCCAAAATCAGCGGTCTCGCCCTTATCCAGAATTTTTTTCCAGCGATTGAGGGGGATTCCCGCCTCATTTATAATCATATGTTTTGAATCAATCAGGCCGACAACCCGCAACTTCGATTTCTGATTTTGAAGTTCTTTTATCTGACCGAGTAAATCACCGCCAACAAGACCGGTTCCGGCCAAAAAAATATTCTTCACTTCTCCTGAAAAAAACTTTTCGTGCACTGAATTCAAGGTCCTGATTTTATCCGCGGAACTGACGGCAAAGGAAATATTCCTTTCCGAGCCTCCCTGGGCTATGGCGCTTACATTTATTCCATTTTCTCCAAGAATACCGAAAAGCTTCCCGGCGATTCCCGGCACGCCCCGCATCCCGTCTCCGACCATCGCGACTACGGCCTGATTCTTGGAAAAAGAGACTGAAACTTTTCCGGAACCGATTTCAGCGGAAAATTCCTTATCAAGCGCTTTGAGTACAGGCGCCAATTCCGCCGATTTCACCGCAAAGCAGATGGTATGCTCGGAAGATGCCTGGGAAATAAGTATGATATTCGCCTTTGCCCGGGCTGCGGCTTCGAATACGCGGGCGGCGCTCCCGGGAATTCCCGCCAGACTCGTGCCGGCTATATTTATCAGAACCACATCATCGATGGCGGTGATTCCTTTGACGAGCAGGTCATTTGCCGCTTCTTTTATTATCCGGGTTCCTCGGGCAGACGGATTGAAGGTATTTTTGATCGTTATCGGAATTCCTTTTTTGATGGCCGGAAGCATGGTGGCCGGATGTATG
>CAYHBW010000021.1:0-16587 GCA_964355085.1 uncultured Candidatus Saccharibacteria bacterium | reverse complement strand
TCAGCAACTTCACACTTCAAATAATCCTCGCCGGCGCGCAAGTGCCGCCGCTCCTCGGGAAGCAGATCCGCCCTTCTCTGCACTTTCCGGCGGATCACCCGGGCATAATACGAGATACGGCCGCCCTTCCGTCCGAAAATCGCCGGCTGGTAGAAAGCGAGATAATCAAATTTTTTCTTGGGCAAATAGCGGACCGGAATGCGATACCAATGCTTTGTCAGAAGAATTTCCAGATCCCGCTTATTTTTCAGAACACCGACTAAAACAATTTTGTCCTTAGACATAATTTTTACTTTATCGACATACTAACATACTTGAGTATGTTGGTATGTCGTGTCGGGATATTAGAGTTCCTACTGAAGTTCGTACGCCTCGTCTGCGTCCAGACCTGTTTCATACATAAGATCCTGGAGCTCTTCAGCTTCGGCCTTAGATTTTTCCTTAACCTCTTCGTACATGGATTTTTTTCAGTAACACTTGGCGAGGTGAATAAGTCTCTGGATTCCCGTCTTCACGGGAATGACATAGCCCTTCGCCCGCCTGAGGCGGGTAAAACTGCACTCAGGGAATAAATATGAAGCGGGATGACAACGAGATTCTTCGTTTCACTCAGAATGACAACGTGTAAAATAAAATCCGACCTTTGGGGTCGGATGGATCTGCTACTTTTTCCTGGGCTCGTAGGGTTCTGTCCAGGCAAGGATATACACATTGAACTCCATTGATTCCGGCGGGCGCTGACCGTTATCGTACTCGCATCCGGTGATGCATCCGACTTCGTCGATTTCACTTTTACAACCCTTGCAAACCAGTTTGCGGATTTCTTCGGACGGCTGTTTCGCCATTTCAATTCCTTTGCATGAGGTTCTAGGAAAAGAATAAACTAATGAGGAAATAAATTCAAATTTTTAAGGTTAAATTATAAATGGGATGCAGATCCTTCACTTCGTTCAGGATGACGAAGATACTGGATCCCGGCGCGGCGGCCGGGATGACAACGAGATTGCCGCGCTTCACTCGCAATGACGATGGCCCTGGATTCCGGATCCCTCCTTCGCTAAAGCTTCGGCGGGCAAGCAAGTGCGGAATGACAGATGCGCGGGCGGGAGACAATAGGACCATCCCCACTTCGGGGGATTTCCGCCGTAGGCGGACAGGCTGTTCCAAGTACAGACCGGTCAAGCCGTGTCTGAATACTTGGGCGAAAAACAAAACAGCCCTTTCGGGCTGTTTTGTTGTACACGGCTTATGCGCGTGTTACGTTTGTCGCGGCTGCGCCTTTTTCAGTCTGTACGACTTCAAAGGAGACGTTGTCGCCTACCTTCAAATCGTCAAAAGCTACGCCAGACAAATCCTTGGAGTGGAAAAAGAGATCCTTCGCCTCGCCTTCGCGAGAGATGAATCCGAATCCACGAGGAGTAAGAGTTTTAATTGTTCCGTTCATATGTTTTTATGATGAGTTTTTTGCGATAAATTCGACTAGATTTTCGTGTTCTATCCTATATCGTCTATTTAATATATCATACATAACGCCGTTTGTCAAGAGGCAGGAATAGTAGCTAGAAACTAGTATCTAGAAGCTAGTAGGGGGCGCAAATTCAAATTTTAAAGGCTCAATTTTTCCTTCGGAGAAGGATCCGCCTCCGGCGGAAAAAAAACCGAGATCCTTCATTTCATTCAGGATGACGAAGACACTGGATTCCCCTCCTTCGCTAAAGCTTCGGCGGGCAAGCAAGTGCGGAATGACAATACGGGAGCGGATTAGTTACTACTCCTGTTTCCTGGAATTTCTTTGCCACGATAGCGGAATTCGACATTGTCGGTTTCGTTTATTTTAGCGCCCAAAACAGCCGGCTTGCCGTTTATAAATACCTGTCCTTTTTTAATCAATTCATCTGCGCTCCGGCGGGTCAATCCCCGCTTTTTCGCCAGATACTGATTTACTCTCATCGGGAATTTTGGGTTGTCCATGGCGAGTTAGTTAGTTAGTTAGTTAGTTGATTAGTTGGTTGGAATCCTAGCGCGAGATTCTTCGACTTCGCCCTGCCCCAGAATGACAATGGTTAGGCGACGGGAGTTGGCGCTGGTGGCGGGACTGAAAGGTCTTTTTCAGTGACATTGATGATGATATTATTTTTCCGGAACTCTTCAATCAGCGAAGAGCGGATTTCAGCGTCCAATGCCTCCGGCGGGAAAACTCCCGGATCTTTTATTTTCGGAATCGCCAACGCGAAAATGGCGGCGCACAGACCGGCGGCATAAGAAACATAATTCGCTCCGGGATAAAGCTTGTTGATTTCCGCCTGATTCGGGAAAAGAATATCGGCTTTGCGGATGGTCTTTTTCTTGTCGCGGATCCCCTTCTCTTCAACCGAGCACCAGAAATGGGCGTTATGAAGTTTTCCGGAGGCCACGAGTTTTTTCATGGCTTCAGGATGGAGGATATCCGGCCAGAGCTTGAGTAAAAAATCATACGGCGCCACCTGCGCTTCTCCAATTTTCACCGGACGCTTCTTGAAAAGTCCGAGCTTGAAAAGAGTCCGGGCGAATTCGATTTCACTGCCGCCGGCCTTCAGATCCACATATTTCGTCTTTATGTAGGTCGGCAGGGTCCCCATGTCTTCCTGCGAAAGAAGGTAGCAGCGGGTATTGTCGAACGGTTCCGGAAAATCGAAATATTCCTCTCCGGAAAAATTATTCTTTTCCATGAATTTATCGAATTCCCAAGTCCATGGCTTATGGAACACTTCATCGAAAAATATCGCTTTGGACCAGGCGGTGAACGGAACATCGGAGCTGACATCTTCCAGGAGGCGGATTTTAATATATTCAATTCTCTTAAGCTGGGAGGAAAGATCTTTTGCGACCAGATTGGTAAGACCGGGAGAAGCGGAGGAATTTATAAGGGCGCGGAGATTATTGGCCTTGAATTCATTCTGATATTTGAGCTGTTCAACTTTGCCGTCGTCCCAATTTGAAGCGAAATCCTGATAATTCACCTTGGCCTCAAGCGCCGCCTTCATGAGGATTTCATTGAACGACGGGAGGCAGGCATTTATGAGTAAATCCATGCCCTTGGCGGCCTCAACCACGGCCTTGGAGTCCCTGGCGTCAAGAACCCGGAAAACGGTCTTTGGGTCGGGATTTATGAACTTTTTGGCCTTATTTGCGTCTATATCACAGATAATAACCTGTTCTATTTCAGGCCTTGCGGAGAGCAATTTTGCGGCTATTGAACCGGTTGCGCCGGCCCCTATGATGATGATTTTCATAAGATATCTGCCCAACTATAACACCGCCCCGTCTGATGCGCAACGGTGGGGAAAACCGCTATTTCAAAGTATAAATTACGTCTTTTCTCTCGATGACTATCTTCCAGCCGGAGCGTTTAGCGTGTCTGTAAAGTTTGAAATTCGGATTGAAGCAGATTGGATTTTCCACCAACCGGAGGAACCGGATATCGGCCTCGGAATCGCCGACACCGATGGATTTTTTCAAAGTCAGATTTTCTTTCTCAATGGCCCGCTTAAGAACCTTCGCCTTATCAGCGACGATCTCCGGCTCGAGCGTCCTGCCGGTCAATTTCCCTTTCTTATCTACTTCATAAATCCGGCCGTAAACTTTATCGAATCCGAGATTCTTGCAGAATTCATTGACCATGACTTTCGGAGAATTTGAAATCGCCAAAAGAAAATATCCTCTTTTCCGGAGATCTTTCACGAGATCGCGGGTATAGCGGTACATCCGATTCTGATGGAATCCGGAGACAAGCTTTCCCATCCGCAGAAAATCCGCCAGCCGGACTCCTTTTATATTACCCTCGAAAGCATCCACCACTCCGTAAACATATTTATCATAAACATCCTTGCGATCGAGCCAGTTTTTATAGGACTTGGCATAAGCGATTCCGGCGCTCTTAGGGAAAATTCCCTCCTGAATCAGAGCATCAGTAAGCTCGATAAGAAGACTGGAGCGGAAAATAGTCCCGTCGATATCGAAAATAGCCACTTTATTCTTTTTAACGGATTTCTGATTCATTTAATAATTCTAACATTATTCCGGTATAAAATATCCCGCGGATAAAAAATGCCCCGTACGCTTTTACGCGTACGGGGCAACCGTCAATGTACTTCTTTTTATTCGACCGGAGGTTCGGGCTTGCCGGCTTCGGGATGTCCACCGCCTTCCGCCGCTGCGGCCGGCTCTTTCTTATCCGCGGGCTTATCTTTCAAAGGCAAGTTCCCGAGATCCTTCTTCATCTTTTCGTGCACCATATTGCCGAGCACAACGGCGAGCAGGCCGTTGGCTCCGCCTTCTCCGCCACCGGCGACGATGTCCGGAACGAGCTTCTGCCCGCTCCCTGACAATGACCTGGCGACTTCGATCCTGGCGTAATTATCCGAATCCATGGAATCGATCTTCAGCTTGATGACGTCGGCTTCAGCCGTACCGACCGCCTTGATCTTGCCGGCTTCGGCATTACCGACAGTGATGAGCACCATGGCATCGGCTTCGGCCACCAGTTTCTTGGATTGCGCGTTGCCTTCCGCGGCCTTGACCGCGGCTCTGGCGCTGAACTCCGCAATCGCCACTTCACGCTCGGCATCGACGACCCGGGACTGAGTGTCCGCGAGCGCCTTCGCCTGCTGGAGCTCCTTACGGGTCTCTTCGGCGAGCCGTTGATTTTCGTAAGTGAGCTTTTCCTGTTCAGCCAGCTTACGATCCGTCAGCGTCTTCATCAGGCTGTCCGGCGGAACGATATCGCCGATAAGCGTATCGATCGCGCCGACATTATATTCCTTAAGAGCAGTGGCGATCTTGTTACGGGCATCGTCCTGCCTTTCTTTACGATTCTTCAGGAACTCGATGACATCCGATCCCTGGGCCGCGTTGCGGAAGTAGTTTCCAATAGTCGGCTCGAGGACCTGGGTCACGAGATTCGCCATGCTTCCGAAGCGCGCGATGACTTTGGGGGCATCGTTGCGCGGCACATGGATGATCTGACTGACGTCCAAGTTGAAGGTGAACCCGTCCGAAGAACGGACTTTGATCGTGGACAGATTCTCATCGAGTTTGTGCGATTCCGTCTTGCCGGTCGCCCAATTCAGAACGATGTTGGCAGTCTGGACGCATTCCACTTTATGAGTCAACGGATTGATCGGGTACTTACCCGGATCGAGGGGCTCAAGCCAAACGCCTTTCTGCCCCTTTGCCACGAGATTGCCATGCTGAAAGGCCGGACCGGTCAGGTCTTTTCCTTCAGCACCGACATAGGCGATGACGACGCCCACATGAGCGATTGGCACCGTGGTCATAGGCACCATCTCGACAGTCGCTAAACGCGGATTCAGGAAATACCGGCCTGCGAGCATCACCTGCTCCTGCAGACCTTTATATCCTCCATTGTCCAAGAAGACCTGGCCGTCCTGGAACGTGCTGTGCCCCTGGACTTCTCCGCCGGCGATTTCACCGGTATTGAGAGACTTGCCTTCTTTGGTAGTGACGATGCCGACCATGTTATCCGGGATATCCAGGACGTTTTCCTGGGCCACAGTGAAAAGAGCCGTATTGATGCGGTAAGTTCCCGGCGGGATGACCGTGATCTGCGGACCACGCTCGCCGCCGTTCTTCAGGAACGCTCTCGCATCCTGAAAAGAATTGCAATCCACTTTCCTCGCGAGAACCCGTCCCGCATGAAGCGGACTGCCATCCCGCGCCTCGACGACGCCGATTTTTCCTTCGGCGACCGTCGTGAAATGCTCAAGCGTAATCGTATACTGCCACGGCCAGAGCCAGAAATGGACTCCGGGCGCCAACGTATCCGCCTGCAGACCGGCCTCACCGCTCAACGCGACGATCGCGCCGTCCGGCAAGGTCCTGTTTTCTCCCATGATCACGAATCTTTTATTCACGATGCCCATCGCATCCTCGGGAATCAGCACCACGCCGAAAACCCGAAGTACGAGCTTATAGCCGAGAACCAGCGCCGCCAAAGGCGCCAGCCACCACCACTGAAGCAACATTTCCATTAATGACCTCCTCTGTTGTTTTCAAGCTCCGCTTGCCGGTAAATCCGGTTGCGGACTAAATAGATAATAAACTATTATTAAAATAAAGTCAAACTATTTATTCAGATCGCCAATATCTTTTAGCACTTCCCCGGCATGGATTTCCGGCCTGACGTTTTCATAAATCTTGGCTATTTTTCCGGCGGGATCGATAAGAAAAGAAGTCCGCAGAATTCCCATGTATTTTCTGCCCATGAATTTCTTTTCACTCCAAACTCCGTATTTTTTAAGGGTTGATTTTTTCTCATCGGAAAGCAAAACAAACGGCAGGCCGTATTTATCCGAGAATTTACCGTGGCTGACCCGGGAATCCGCGCTGACACCAAGAACAACGGCTTTCATTTTTTTAAAAGCGGGAAAATTATCCCTGATTCCGCAGGCTTCTTTTACGCATCCGGGCGTGTCATCTTTCGGATAAAAATAGAGAAGCACCCAATTCCCGGAATAATCGGAAAGCGAGTGAAATCTTCCATCCCGATCCGACAATTTGAAATCCGGCGCTTTTTGTCCTGTTTTCATATTATTCAGTAGTTTTTCCGTCAAACTTCTCGGAATCAGCTTCCGCCGCCTCTTTGGTTTCGTGCAAAATCCCGTCCCGATGATGGGCAGGCGAATAAATCGTGTACATTTTCAAATCTTCTGAATCTGAAGTGTTGACTATGTTATGTTTCGAGCCGGCCGGAACAATCAGCGCCATTCCGTCATGAAGATCGTATTCATTCCCGTCAATAAAACTCTTTCCCTGTCCGCCCTCAAAGCGGAAAAACTGATCGTTGTCCGGATGGATTTCCAGACCGATTTCCTCGCCGGGCTTCAAAGACATCAAAACCAGCTGGCAATGCCTGCCGGTATAAAGAACTTTCCGGAAATTTCCGTTTTCCAAAGATTCACTCTCGATATTTCCGTGAAATCCTTTCATGAATTTCAGACGGACTAGCGGTTATCGCCATCCCCGTTTAATTTCCCCCGCTGCTGGCGCGACTTCAGTTTCTCAATATTTGCCGATGCCACATCGTCCAATGTCAATCCGAGTTCGGCGGAAAGCTGAGAAACATACCAAAGCGCGTCTCCGATCTCCTTGGCCAGCTCTTTTTTCATGCCCGCATCGATGATTCCTCCCTTGTCGCGGATGACTTTTTTCATCTTATCGGTCACCTCTCCGGCTTCGCTTGCCAATCCCAATGTCGTGTATATAAGATTCAATCCGTTCTCTTTAGGATAAATCGCGGTTTCTTTTGTAAAATTCTGATACTCTTCAAATGTCATGACTTAATTATAACACTTTTATTTATATTCATATTTTGCTAAAGTATCAATATTCCGGGATCGTCCCTCGGCCGTAGCCTATGAGCGAGGCTAATGGTAGGAATCACAGTCGACCTATGGGCGAGGCCCTCGGCCGTAGCTTATGGGCGAGGCTAATGGTAGGACTGCGTCAATAATGTAATTTTGATAAATAAAATAAGATAATTTCATTTATATTCCGGGATCGTCTAATGGTAGGACACCGCCCTTTGGAGGCGGGTATCGGGGTTCGAATCCCTGTCCCGGAACAAATAATAAATTACCGAGCTTGTCTCGGTTATTTATTATTTGTCAGGGGTTCGAAGAATCACTGCTTGCCCGCCTCTGGAGGGTCCCGGAACACTTCGACTTCGCTCAGTGTAAGCAAAATAAAAAAAACCGCCGTATCCGGCGGAATTTAAAGATCAAACAAAGAACTCTCTTATATTCATCAGTTCAGAAAGTAACTGAATCCGATGGCCGACGTAATCTTTCCCGCGATCGTTCCTGTCGAACCAGACCGGATGCATTCCCGCGCCTCGCGAACCGGCGACATCTCGATCGAATTTATCCCCGACATAGACTGCCTCTTCAGGAGAAACGCCGAGATCTTTCAGCGCTTTATGAAAAATATCAGGACTTGGCTTCCTTTTTCCGAATTCAGAACTCCAGACCAGAACCTGGAAATACTGTAGCAGGCCGAATCTCTCCAAATCCCTTCTGAAAAATTCTCCGGGAAAAGGCGTATTGGAAACGATTCCCAGCTTATATCCGCGCCGCCGCAATTCCTGCAGAACGCAGGACGCGCCGGGAACAGGACTGGCATGCAAACCGAATCCGAAACGATATATTTCCTCAAGAATGAATTTCTTGTCCGCTTCGCAATATCGCGATCCCCCGCTACCAAGAGCACGGGATAAGGCCGCTTCAACGGTGGCTTCCGAATGAGTTTCCAACCCGGAACGGCGGTCTTCCTTCAGATTTTTTTGCATCATTCCGAGCAGATCCCTGTCCGTCTTCATGATAGCGGAAAATTTAAGACAATTTTCCTGCAATTTTTCCGGTTCAGGATATTCGATAAGCGTATTCCCCAAATCAAATACGAATGTCTTGATCATTCCATTCCGCCGGTTATTTGGTACTGGATATATTCTAATCCAGATCCGACTGAAGTCAAACAGCCGCCGAAATATGCAGTCTGAAAAAAATAAAACCCCGTTTAAGGGGTAATTTGTTTTCTGCTGGAATATGAGCTCAACTTGTGAAAACGCCACATGCCGATCACCCAGATGGGCACAAGTACCAACAGAAGCATGACGGCGAAAAAATGAATGAGGGGCGGGAAAAGCTGTATGAGGATCATATACGCAAGAAGGCTTGCCGCCGGAACGATCAAAGTCAGCAATCTTGCCGTAACTATCGCCTTTAATCTTTCCATCGGAACATCAAGAGTCCTGGGAGTTGCCAATATGAAAATCCGGGCCCAAACCCAGAAAAATCTCCTCATAATCCCCTCCAATGCGTCAGCTGAAAAGATTATATCCTGAAATGCCCGAAATTGGAATACCCGGAAAATCGGGCTGAAAATCAGGCAAGCTTATCGTCAATGATATCTTTAAGCCCCTGAAAACTGATATTGGACTTCACGATGAATTTTTCCGCGCCAAGATTCAGACCCTCTTCCACGTCCTTCTGCTGGCTAAGATTTGAAACTATAATCACCGGGATATTTTTAGCTTCCTTATCGGACTTCAGATCGCGCAGAACGTCGAAACCGTTCCGATTCGGCATGATGATGTCGAGCAGGATCAAATCCGGATTTTTTTCTTTCGCAACCGGAAGGACATTCACCCCGTCTTCCAGTCTCAAAATTTCATATCCGGAGTCTTCAAGTTTATACCCGTAAGTCCGGATGAGAAATTTATCGTCTTCAACCAGCAGAATTTTCTTTTTCATGTACGATTTAAAATCTGAAATCCGTGAATTTCGGCGCCACCTCTTTGATATGCAAATCATCAAGATCGAGAACCCGCAGAAAATCCGTTTTGACCTTGAAAAGAATGTAGGCCGACTTCCAAATTCCGAGAAGCGGCGGCCAGAAATCAGGGAGATGCCGGGTTTCCTTGGCCACATCATCCATTCTGTCGCCGGCCTCTTTTTTATCAGTCACTTCTTCCGCCTTTCCGCTCCATTGCATAAGCGCGGCTCCCGACTTCCAGCAGCTGAAGCTGATTTTCGGATCCTTAAGAAGCGCCTTGGCTTTGAAGCTTTCCCTTCCGGTTCCGAAATAAACATTGAAACCGTCATCCGCATAAAAAAGCACAAGCGAAGAAATCGGGTAATCTTCGCCGTTCACGGCCATGGACGCCAGCGGATTTTCACGCAGGAAATTCAAGACGGATTCTTTTGTCCATTTTTCAGCCATGCGGTTATTTTATGCGAAAAGCGCAAAACCGGCAATCAGAGCGACCAGCAAATACATGAAAAATCCGTAAACACAGGCCGGATAACCGAAGACCGTCCCCGGAGCGCCGGGCGCAGGACAACTTGCGGCAGATCCGGTAAAAAGTTCCTGATAAGAAAGGTATCCGGAAAAACAAAGCCCGAATACCGCTATGCCGAATATTATCTTTAAAGCGAGTGATTGTTCCATGTATCCATTATAGCATTTTAATAGGACTTCTGTTTCATAAAAAAACACCCGGCTGAAGCCGGGTGTTTTTTTAAAGATGCTTCTTCACCATATTCCAGGATGCCATCGCTTCTTTTTCAAGCATCTTAGCTTCCTTGAAAGAGAGTTTGCGGGCCTTACTGTAGGTCGCAGTCGCTTTCCGCATCGCGGCTTTATATTCCGCTTCGCCCATCTTCGTCATTTTCTTTAGCTGTGGCGCCGCCATCTTGTAAAGCTCGGCCACCTGATCTTTAACATCTTTGCGAAGATTCTTTCCTGACTTAGGAGCAAGCATAAGTCCGGCCGCAACGCCGAGCGCCGCGCCCGCCAATGCTCCGCCCATAAGCTTCATCATTTGATCTTTTTTCATGCTGATTTTATGAATTTCAATATTATTATTTGGAACGACCTTTTTTATGATTGCCGGCGGATTTACCGCGGTCATTCATGAACATAGAAAGAATCGGCAGGCCGGACAAACGCTCTATGATATCAGCAAGCGACTCGCGCAATTCATCCGAAGCATCGCCGAGATTGTCGGTTATGCGCCTCAATTCTCTGGTGATCTTCACGAGATGGTAAGCAATCATACCCGTCAGAATGCTCAAAGCGATAATCGCAAAAGAAACCGTGAAGTAAAACAATGTCTGGGCGACAATCAACATAGTCATACAAATATTATAGCATATCCGGATTCCATATTTACAAACATACCGCTGATTGAGTATAGTTATTTCACCGTCTTAAATCATGATTCTCGCAACCCACGGAATAGTCGGCGGAGCGATCGGCTATCTAATACCGCAAAATCCGGTTTTGTCTTTTTTTCTCGGCGTGATAAGTCATTTTGTGATTGACGCCGTCCCCCACTGGCATTATCCGGTTTTTTCCGCAAAAATAGACCGGGAAAATCCCCTGAATAACGACATGGTCCTGAACAAATGGTTTGCCGTCGATCTTTTCGACATCGGAATCGATTTTCTGCTAGGCATCTGGATCGCCGCATCCGTTTTTCATCCTGAAGCATCGGTTGATGCGGCAATGATTTCAATTCTATGCGGAGCGATCGGAGGAATTTTCCCGGACCCGCTTCAATTCGTTTATTTCAAAATGCCGAACCGCCTGCTGCTGCCGCTGCAAAAATTCCACATCTGGATACATGCTGAAAATTTTCTGGACAAGAGGCATTTGATCGGGATTTCCTCCCAAATCGCCTTTGCCGCCCTGATAATCTGGGCTGTGATTCAAATTTAAAAAACCGCCCTGGAGGCGGTTTTCATTTTACGCCCTTCTTGTAAAGCTGGGTCATCGCGAAAAGAAAACTCAACAGCAGCGGTCCGATCAGAAAACCGTACATTCCGAAAATACTCAATCCGCCGAGAACCGAAAGGAAAACCAGAAGAGGATGGACTCCGAGGCCGGAAGAAATGAATTTCGGGCGGAGCATATTATCCACAAGACTCACGCCGAAAGCCCAGACCGCCATTCCCACGGCCGGAGTGGTCATCTGATTCGCAAAAAGATAGATAACCGCCGGAATCGTGACAAGAGTGTTGCCGATACCCGGGACCAGGGAGGTTATGACTGCAATCGCCCCCCAAAGGGCGAAATTAGGAACGCCGAAAATCAGAAAACCGATACCGGCCGCCGATCCTTGGACCAAGGCCACAAGCAAGGATCCCTTAACTATGGAATTTATAGTCCGCTCGAAGCTTGTCAGGACAAGATTGTCGTCTTCATTGCGGAGCGGACTAAGCTGAAAAATGAGATCCCTCAACCTGTCCCCGTCCCGGAAGAAAAAGAACATCGCGAGAAGGACCAAAAAGACTCCTATTGAAATATCCGTCGCTCCGGAAAAAAGGCCTCCTATATTGGAAAAAAGATACTGCAAGGGAACCCTAATATAATCGCTTATTTCAGATACAAGCTGATCCAGCGGCAAACCAGAAAATCTCTCCCGGGCCAAAATAAGGAATCCGCTCAAAACTTCCTCGACTTCGGAATTGCTGCTTAAGGAAAAATAAAGATCCTGGGCCTGATTGACGACAATAGTTCCGATTGCAAAAAGCGGGACGAAAATCGCCACAAGAATCGAAATCAGCGTCAAAAAAGCGGCGATATTCGGCAGTGCCGGCATCAAACGCAGGACAAACCGATGCCAGGGCATGAAAATAGCCGCAAAAGTCGCGGCGAAAATCAGCGATCCGAAATAAGGGAAAAACACCAGCGCATTAAGCGCGATCACGATGGTGAAAAGACCAAAAAAGAAATAATGCTGTATTTTATCCGACTCCGGCATATCAGTAAGTAGATCTTCGCCGAGATAATCTCTCTGCGAAGCTCTGTAATTGTTAAAAGTTAATGATTAAATGAGATTTGATTTGTCAGTAAATAAAATTAAATCGATTATCTGCGGAGCAGGACCGAAGATTCACTCACTGGCATATGCCCATTATAACATTTCTCCTGGAAAACCTGTATCATCATAGGTATATGGAAAACGCCTGGTTCAGGAGAAAGGCATACGGCTACAGACCAATCAGCTGGCAGGGATGGGTTCTATTGTTAATCCATTTTGCGATAGTCCTGTTTTTCTTCAATAAAGCCGGCTCGGAATCGCATTCCGCGAGCGATACCCTGATAAATTTTTCTCCTAAATTCATGCTATCTTCATTGGCATTCGTATTGATTGCGCGCGCAAATTCGGAAAAATTTTGATACAATATTAATGATCGCTTATGGATTACAGACGAGGAATAATGCAGGTCTTTACGACCATACTCGGAACCGGAACTGTCGCCGTCATCGCGGCGGGATTTTTCGGATACACGCTTTATTTCAGGACTAAAACCGAAAACATACTCAAAGAACAAAAAATCCAGGAATTACTGTCCATACATCAGAAGGAAATCGCCTCGCTCGCCGATGACATATCCGGACTCCGTTCAGAACTCGGCATCACGAAGAAAAAGTCGGCCGAACAGACGACAGAGCTCACGAAAAAACTCCTTGAAGAACAGCTGAAACGGGCGCAGGCGGAGGCCCAGAGAATTACGGAATCAGAAGCGACAAAAATGAAATTGACGGAACTTGAAAAAGGCGTGACTGAAGCGAAAACCTACGATATAGCGAAAATCATATCTGAATGGCGGCCAAGAATCGCCTATATCTCCTGCGACTGGAAAAACAACAACGGATCGGTTTATCAGACTCAAACCGGATCCGGAATACTGACCAAGGAAAAAAGCGGCTATCCGGCGGTCGTCACAAACACTCACGTTGTTCTGGATGAAAATGGAGTTCCGCCGGCTGTCTGCAGACTGCAATTCCCTGATTACCAGAAAACCACGACTATCGACGCCGTCCAGATATTCAAATCAGCCGACGGACTTGATTGGTCGAGAATCAATCTTGATTCCAGCGACAGCCACCTGAATTCCCTTTCGGAAAAATCCTTCAATGCCTGCGCAGACGATCCGGCCGTCGGAGCGAACATAGTCATTCTCGGATATCCCGGCATAGGATCCCAAACGGATATCACCGCCACCGAAGGGATAATCTCCGGATTCGACGGAAATTACTACATTACTTCCGCTAAAGTGGAAAGGGGCAACTCCGGAGGAGCCGCGATTTCCCTGAAGCAAAATTGCTACCTCGGCATCCCCACGTTCACGCGGACCGGCGTGATAGAATCGCTTGCAAGAATCCTGAAATCTCGGCTTATCTTCCCGCAATAAAACTTGAATACTCCCCGGAAGACGGGTAATATTAACAGGAAATATGAACAGGAAATTATTTCTTAAAATCACCCAGATCGTCGTCGTCAGCATCGTCGCCTTCAGCATGCTGGGAAGCAGCCTGCTTTATCTGATTTAAAAGAAGATTAAAAAAACCGTCCCGTTTTAGGCGGGGCGGTTTTTTTGATTAAAGTTTCAGATAACGACTGACCGCAATGACGCTGGAAACCGTCCCGAGCGTTATGCCGAAAATAAGCTGATAGCCGAAAAGAGCGAGGAAATTATTATAGAAATAATTCTGAAGATTTATTTCCGGCATCAAAATATCGGCGTAAGGACTTGCGAAATAAATCAGCGGAAGCATGAGGAGAAGACTGATGACCGAAGCGAGAACGCCGTACAAAATTCCCTGAATCACGTACGGACCGCGGATGAATTTATTACCTGCGCCCACCAGTCTCATGACGCCGATTTCATCCCGGCTCGAATAAATCGTAAGGATTATGGTATTCAACGTGACCAAAACCGCAATGACGGAAAGAATGGCCGTCAATGCGATGCCGACACGTCGGGCGGTATCGACAATCGAAGCCAGGCGGTTTATGACCACCTGATTCTGATTATAAGTTATCTGATCCACTGAAGACTTGAAACTCTCGGCGTTAAGATAAGCCGCAATGACCGGGTAATCCTTCGGATCGTTGGCCTTGATATTTATCGAAGCGGAAAGCGGATTTTCATTCAGCACATCAAGCGCCTGGCCGATAGTCGGATCGTCTTTATGGCGCTCCTGGAAAAGCCGCAGAGCTTCATCCCTGGAAACATATTGGACATTCTTAACCTCCGAAAGACTTTCAAGGGATCGCTTCAGCTTCAAAATCTCGTCTTCAGAAGCGGAATTCTGGAAATAAACGCTTATGTCTATCTTGTCCCGCAGAAGAATTATCGCATTATTCGTCAGGACATTGAAAACAATAAGACTCAAAAAGACGAAAAGCGCCAAAGTCATGACGGATAAAGTCGGTATGGACTGCCAACCGTTCCGCAGAAATCCGTTGATTCCGTATTTGGTTATGCGATAGAGCGTGGTGAACATTTCTGGGCAGGTTTTAGGTGTGAGTTGTTAGGTTTTAGATGTAAGGAAATTCAAAAAAGTTATTAAGCGAGAACATATTTTCCTTTTTCTTCGTCTCTTATAATTCTACCATTATCAATGCTGATGACGCGCTTCTGGATGCTGTTCACGATATCTTTGTTGTGAGTGACCAGAATGACGGTGGTGCCGAGTTCATTTATCTTCAGCAGGAGCTTCATGATTTCCGCCGAATTTATAGGGTCAAGATTGCCGGTCGGCTCATCCGCGACAACTACGGCCGGCCTATGGATCATCGCCCTTGCGATGGCGATACGCTGCTTTTCTCCGCCGGAAAGCTCGCTTGGAAAATTAAAAGAACGATGAGCAAGACCGACCATATCCAAAACCTGCGGAACAAACTGATCGATTTCCGACTGCGGCCTGCCTTCGACTTCAAGCGCAAAAGCGACATTTTCATACGCATTCTTGGTAGGCAAAAGACGGAAGTCCTGAAAAACGATTCCAATCTGGCGCCGGAGCATGGTAAGCTCTTTCGACATAAGCTTGTTCACCTCATAAGGTCCGAAAATTATCCGTCCTTTTGTCGGCCTTTCCTCGCCGATGAGAAGCTTAATTATCGTAGACTTGCCCGCGCCGTTTCTGCCTACCAACGAAACGAATTCGTTCGGCTTGATGGAAAAGTTTATATTTTCCAAAGCAACCGATCTGTCGTTATAAACCTTGGAAACATTCTGAAATGAAATCATATTGAATAGTCGTAATTACGCTGCGCCGATCAATGACATTTGATAAATTATTTTATTCTCACCTTAAATTATACGTAAAAAATTCCGTAAAGTCCATGAAGTAAAAATGGCCGGGCTTCCGACTTTATGGTTTCTGGCTATCAAGCTCCAGTTCGGCCTCGATGAACTTATCGAGATCGCCGGCCAGCACTTTGTCCGGCTGATGACTGACGGCGCCGGTTCTATGGTCCTTTATCTGCTGATACGGATGAAGTACGTACGAACGTATCTGATTCCCCCATTCCGGCTTGACCTGGGTGCGGAGATTTTTCAGTTCACCCTCCTGCCTTTCCTGCATAAGCTTGAAGAGTTTGGCTTTCAGCAGAGCCAGCGCTTTATCTCGGTTGGCTGACTGGGATCTTTCCACCTGGGAAGCGGCGGCTATTCCCGTCGGAAGATGGACAACGCGCACGGCAGTCTCTCGCTTGTTCACATTCTGACCGCCGGGACCGCTGGAACGGGACAATTCCATTTTCAAATCCTCCGGCGGAATCACAAGATTGCGCGATTCCAATTCGGGTAATTCCGGGAGAACCTCGACAAGCGCGAATGAAGTATGGCGCAATTGTTTGGAATCAAACGGGGAAATCCTGACCAGGCGATGAACGCCGGTTTCATTACGCAGACTTCCGTACGCGTATTCGCCCCGGATATCGATTGCCCGATCATCAATCAGGGCGACTTTCCACCCGCGCTTTGCTCCGTATTTCACATACATATTCAAAAGCATGTTCGCCCAGTCTTTCGCATCCTCCCCTCCCACTCCCGGGAAAATGGAAATGTGCGCGTGGCCTTTGTCATATTTTTTATCGAGTTGTTTGAACATTTAAAATAGGTTTTAGTTTTTAGGTTTTAGTGGTTAGTTGGAATTTTGGAGCCAAAGGCGAGAATCGAACTCGCGTCTATCGCTTACGAAGCGACTGTTCTGCCACTGAACTACTCTGGC
>CAYHBW010000020.1:0-17125 GCA_964355085.1 uncultured Candidatus Saccharibacteria bacterium | reverse complement strand
CCCAAAGAATTCCGAGGCAAGTATTACCTCGTCTTCCCGGGAACGGTCTGGCAGGACTCTGACGGCGATCGGTACGTCCCGTACCTCGGCTGGGACGTTGTCCGCTGGTGCTTGAACTTCGACTGGCTCAGGCTCGATTGGAACTCGGACAGTCGCCTCGTCTGCCTCCGCAAGTAGCGGGACACTTGGTCCCTTAGCAAATGCCCGTGCGGTGTAAACACCGTACGGGCATTCTTTTTTATGATATAATCAATGTATGCCGTAGTAATGGATTATTCGACTTTTAACTTTCAACTTTTCCGCCATAGGCGGATTCTTCTCCGAAGGAAAACTTTAAACTTTTAGACATGTCTGATTCAGCTTCCAACCGCACAAAACTTAATGAGCTTCTTCTTACCTGCGCAAAACAGAATGCGTCGGATTTGCATCTGGCTGTCGGCCGGCGTCCGACTCTGCGTCTGGACGGAGTTTTGATCGGCTTGCAGAAAGAGGCGATACTAACTCCGGAAATGATGGAGGGATTGGTGGACGCGCTTTTGACCAAAGAACAAAAAGAAAAGTTCATGCAGGATAAACAGCTGGACTTCGCTTTCGCTTTTGAGGATAAAGCCCGTTTCCGCGCCAACGTTTTTTTCCAGCGCGGTTACATGGCTGCGGCGCTCCGTCTGATTCCGGCCCAAATCAAGACCATGGAAGAGCTCGGACTTCCGCCGATTCTCCATGATTTTGCAAGATTATCCCAAGGATTTGTTTTATTGGTCGGACCGGCCGGTCAGGGAAAATCGACGACTCTTGCCGCAATCCTCGATGAAGTGAATCATCAGCGCACAGATCACATCATCACGATCGAAGACCCGATCGAATATCTTTTCGTGCAGGACCGCTGCATCATTTCCCAGCGCGAAGTCGGCAATGACACGCCTGATTTCCATTTCGCCTTGAAGACCCTTCTTCGCCAGGATCCGGATGTTGTCATGATCGGTGAAATGCGCGACCGCGAATCCATCGCCACGGCCATGACTGCCGCGGAAACCGGCCATTTGGTTTTTTCCAGCTTGCATACCAATTCCGCTTCGCAGACGATCGACCGCATCATCGACAGTTTCCCGGCCGATCAGCAGACCCAGGTGGTTTCCCAGCTTGCGGCGACATTGGTCGGCATAATTTCCCAGCGCCTCATACCTAAGATTGACGGAGGCCGCGCGGCGGCGTGCGAAATAATGTTGGTGAATTCGGCAATCCGCAATCTCATCCGCGAGCGCAAGACCTATCAGATAGATTTGGTCATCGAGACCAGCATGCAGGAAGGAATGCTTACCCTGAACCGTTCGCTTGCCGATCTCATCCGTAAAAAGCAGATCTCACTGGAAAATGCGGAGCTTTATTCCCTGAATCCTTCGGAATTGAGGATATTGTTGGAAAGAAGTTAAGGACTTACTCTGAATTTTGAAGTCGTCAGACGAACAAAATTCAGCAAGTAAACCTTACCCCGTTAGATAATATAAATATATAAGACATGAAAGATTTTAAGGACAGAAACAAGATTTTTACCAAAAGCAATATTGGGCTTGTATCTAACGGGGTGCTCGATTTTACAATCAATCGGTTTTCCTTAAAATTAACTTGTCCTCTTGGGTAAAATCGGCATGAAACTAAAATATACAGCAAGGACAAAGCAAGGGGAGCTGCAGACCGGCTTCATTGAGGCGGTCAGTCGGGAGGCGGCTGTCAGCGTATTGCTCGGTCATGAGCTGTTCGTTCTGACTATCGAGTCGGCGGAGACTTCCAATTGGTTTGATTCTTTTCTTAATCTGGTCAATCGCGTAAAGACAGGCGACCTGATGGTCTTTACGCGCCAATTCGCCACTCTTTTGGATGCGAAAATATCATTGGGAGATTCCCTGAAGAATCTTTACAAACAGACCGGCAATGTCATTTTGAAGGAAATCATTTCTGAAATTTCCAATGATATAGATTCCGGACTGCTTCTATCGCAGGCGATGGAGCGCCATTCCAATGTTTTTTCAAATTTTTACGTGAGCATGATCCGGTCCGCGGAAGTCACCGGAAGATTGGAGGAGGCGATGGGTTTCATGGCAGATTACCTTGAGAAGGAGGCGGCTTTGATGGCCAAGGTCCGTTCAGCTCTTATTTACCCGGTCATAGTCCTCGTGCTTTTCATGGTCGTGGCCGGAATCATGGTCGGATTTGTTTTCCCTCAATTAGCGCCTATTTTTGAAGAATCAAGCGCGGAGATACCTTTTATAACCCAGGTTCTGTTGAGCGGCGGAAAATTCATCGGCGATCAGTGGCTGGCGATAGTCATAATCTTCCTCATATCCGGTTACGTGCTTTATGACTACCTGAAGACCCCGGAAGGGAAAGCTGTTTTCGCCGAGGTAAGCATCGTTTTGCCGGTGGTCGGAGATCTATATAAGAAGCTTTATGTCGCCAGATTCACGGAGGCCACAGCAGTTCTTATCAGGGGGGGAGTGCCTATTTCCCAATCCCTCGAAATTTCCGGCCATACCATAGACAGCGTGATTTATCGGGATGCCTTGCATGAAATTGCGGATGCTGTCCGCGGAGGCCAGCTGATGTCCCAGGCGTTGTCCGAACGGGAGGAATATTTCCCTCCG
The DNA here is from genome assembly GCA_964355085.1 of uncultured Candidatus Saccharibacteria bacterium. Taxonomy (GTDB): domain Bacteria; phylum Patescibacteriota; class Minisyncoccia; order UBA6257; family 02-FULL-45-10c; genus REEB48. The sequence continues at coordinate 14,486 of CAYHBW010000020.1, read as the reverse complement.
TTGGTATCCCAGATGGTTGCCGTGGGCGAGTCGACCGGAAAACTCGAATCTCTTTTATCCAGGATTTCCAATTTTTATACCCGTGAAGTCGATAATGTGGTTTCAAACCTCGTCGATCTCATCCAGCCGGCTATGATGATCGGCATAGGCGTCCTTGTGGCCCTGCTTTTCGCGGCCGTTCTTCTTCCTATATACAATCTTGTCAATTCGTTTTAAAAAACGGATATGTTATACTGAAATAGTTAAATATCATTAAATATTTTTAATTTATGGACGTTTCCGGAAGAAAAAAAGGTTTTACTTTGATTGAAATCCTCATTGTTGTATCCATCATCGGTCTCCTGGCTTCGGTTATTTTCGTCGGACTTGGCGCTTCCAGGGCTCGCGGCCGGGACGCGCGCCGTCTTGCGGATTTGCAATCCATCCAGACAGGGTTGGAACTATATTTCACTAAGACCGGAGCTTATCCGGCAACTTTGAATGGTATGGTCGGAGCATCCGGCGGAATCGGAGTCATTAAGATCCCGACTGATCCTACGGTCGGCAATACTTATGATTATGGCGTGAATACCGTCGGAAACAGTTATGTGCTCATAGCTGACACCGAAGCCGCTGCGGGAGACGCGATTTATAAGAGCAGCTTACTTGCCTCCGACGTACCTGGTCCTTGGACTAATTCAGTCGTTGTCACCGAGTGCGGATCGACAAGATACTGCGTCTCTTTTTAGTCTAAAAATTTAAAAAAATGATTTTGCTGAACCCGTTATTGTTTTTCGGATTCGGGCTTGTTATCGGCAGTTTTTTGAATGTGGTGATTCTCCGTTACGATCCGGATCGTTCTATATTTTCTCTCGTTCCGATAGGCGGCCGGTCGCATTGCATGAGTTGCGGAAAGAACCTCTCCTGGTATGAATTGATTCCTCTATTCAGCTTTCTCATCCAGCGCGGAAAATGCCGCGGTTGCGGGAACCGTCTTTCCCGGCAATATCCGACAGTGGAATTCCTGGCCGGGCTCATATTTCTCACGCCTTTTTATTTTTACAATCCGGCCTTCGAAAGCGGACCTTCCCTTGCCACCGGATTCTTTTGGACCTTCATCTTCCTTGTCTTCCTTGTTTTATCGGCGATCGATTACCGCCTGTATATGATTCCGGATGAATTGAACATTCTTATAGCCGCGTCCGGCGCGACGAGGATTTTTTTTGAAAACCGTTACGGATATTTCAGCGAATTTTCCGGATCTTTCCTCCAAGGATATTCCGCTCTGTTCGGATTGCGTTCGGACATCTGGCTGAATCATCTGGCCGGAGGGGTATTCGGATTTTTCCTGATCGGAACTTTGATTCTTGCCACGAAAGGAAAGGGGATGGGCATAGGAGATCTGAAGCTGATGGCCGCCCTCGGGATCCTGTTCGGCTGGCCGGATGCCGTATTTTTGCTGTCTTTCGGATTCATTTTCGGAGCGGTTGCCGGAGTTTTTCTCATGGCCTTCGGCAGAAAGGGGATGAAGGATTCAGTTCCATTCGGACCATTCCTGGTTCTCGGATCAATCGCCCTGGTATTTTTCGGAGATGCGGTTCTGGATTGGTATTTCAGTCTGATAATTTAATGTTAAAATGAAATCAATGAGTTTAAACAGGAAAGGATTCACAATCGTCGAGATATTGGTGACTTTCGGTATAATGGCGATGCTTTCGGGCGTGATGCTCCTTTACAGTCGTTCCAGTGAGAATATGATTGCGTTATTACGCGACCAGTCGAAAATCCTGTCCGTATTTTCCAGGGCAAAGTCCTTTTCGCTGCAGACTTACGTTGAAAACAGCGGCATCGGGGATGTCTGCGGTTACGGAGTCCATGTAAATAAAGAGGAAAATTCATTCATATTTTTCAGGGATTTGAATTCCGATTGTTCCGAATCCGACAACGTCTATACGGAAAATTCCGTTCCGGATGAAATGATGGAGAAGACGGTTCTTTCAGACGCGATAAGGATAAGGTCGCTGGATGCTTCGGATGTGCTGTTTATCCCGCCTGATCCCTTGGTCATCATAACCGTATCTCCCGGGCAGACAAGCGAGGAAATGAGCGTGATTTTGGAAACGATTTCCGGAAATCTGGGATCCGCCGTCAAATTGAACAAATCAGGCCAAATTACCGTCCATACGCTACAATAATGATATGAACTGCAAGAACAGATCAGGTCAGGTTATGCTGGAGGCCTTGGTGGCGCTTTCTGTGATCCTTGTAGGGATTCTCGGAATTTTTTCCCTGATGTCCAGATCATTAAGTCTCAACGCCGTTGCGAGCAGTCAGTATATCGCTTCCAATCTAGCCGCTGAAGGAATAGAAATAACCAAAAATATCATCGATGGAAATATATTGCAGGGCAATGCCTGGAATATAATGAACGCTGACGATTATCAGGCGGATTATTCTTCGGTTTCCCTTGATCCTTATGACGGAGAGCCGCTTCGTTTCAATCCGCAGACAGGTCTTTACGGATATTCGGATGGCGATCCGACTGTTTATACAAGGAAAATAACCCTTGAGTATGTTCCGCCGGGCGGGAGCGATCATGTGAGGGTTATTTCCGCAGTCAACTGGACGGCCCGCAGCGGAGCGACTTTCGAGGTTGTAGTCGAAGATCATTTTTTTGATTGGCGCCTGTAGCTGCCTGATTTATGAAAATATATTTCAACGGAAAATCATCATCGGCGGCCGGATTCACTTTAGTGGAGCTTTTAGTGGCCATGACGCTGTTCATAGTCGTCATCGGAATTTCCGCCGGCTCTTTCATACAGATCCTCCGTTCCCAGAGGATGATCGTATCTTTGATATCAGCCAATAATAACGCCGTCCTCACCTTGGAAGAAATGACAAGGGAAGTAAGGACCGGCAGGGATTTCAGGGAAGAAGGCGGAGATTTTTCTTTCGTTAATTCGCGCTCGGAGAATGTCATTTATCATAGGAATCCAGCCGACAGTTCATTGGAAAAAAGCGTGAATGCAGGAGATTTCAAGAAGCTGACAGCTGATGATGTCCGCGTTACGCGCTTTTCTTTCACTATTTTCCAGGGCGATTCCGGTAGTCCGTTTCCTCCGAGAATCACGATGCTGGTGGCTGTCGGAGCCGCCGGGCTGCCGTTCGAGACCCCGGTCATCAATCTGCAGATGTCGGTAAGCGCAAGAAATTTCGAATGATATGGAAATCTTCAATCTGAAAAATAAAAATCACAGATCCGGGCAGGTTATGCTTATAACTTCCTTGGTTTTAGCCAGTACCCTTCTCGCTTCCACTACCATAGCCGGCTTATTGATGCTTTATCAGCTGCGCCAGGGGTCGGATGTGGCGAATTCCACCAAGGCGATTTTTGCGGCTGATGCCGGTCTCGAATGGAGGTTGCACAGGTTTTTTAAGGTTGATAACCGGACATGCTGTTTGAGCGGAGAAGAGTGCCGGGAGCCGGAATTCACGAACGGAGCGATGGTCCAGACCAGCTGCATATCCGCCCCGGAAGGCAGCGCCCAAAGAGTCGTGATCCGATCGACCGGTACGGCCCAGAAGAACGCCCGCGCTTTCGAGTTCAATTTTACGTCTTCAAATCCTTCAGCCCCTTAATCCGGTGATTATCCGCCGCGCAAAGGATATTCGATGTCATTTTCCGGCAAGAAGCTAAGAACGGCCGTCACCTATAAATTTACAGAATATGATTAAGCGCGAGCGTATGGACTGATATGTGGAAATCAATAATTTTGTCAGCAGTCCTATTGATCCTGTCATTCAATTGGCTGCCTCCGATATTTGTATTTATCGCTTTAGTTCCGCTTTTTATTTTCATCCTAGGAGAAAAAAATTGGAAAAAGATATTTTTTGGAATTTTCATTTTCCGTTTGTTATTCGCTTTCGGAACGATGTATTTTGTCATTGACCCGATTCTTTTCGGAAGCTCGCTACTGCTCTATATGGGGTTTCCGCTTTCCATCTGGCTGATCAAGAAAATCGGAAATGAAAATTTTGAAATCATTTCCCTGCCCTTTCTTTGGACTGCGTGGGACTATCTGCAGGCCCAATATACGGCTCTTCCGATGACGATTGCCATGCTCGGAATCCCGCTAGGCAACTCGGATTTTCTCGGACTCGCCGGATTCGGCGGAGTCATCGGGTTGACGTTCTTTACGGCGGCTGTCAATGCGTTTTTCACCGGCTTATTTCTAAGACGGGATGACCGGCGTCAGCTGAAGACCGGCATCATTGCGATATCGGCTGTTTTTGCCATTGGATGGCTGATATCACATCTTGTGATTGAAAATAATAAAAACGATTATTTTTCAAAAGAAAAGATTCTCAATGTTGAAATTATTTCGGCGACGGAAGTGAGGCATGATTTTTCCGATCAGCTGTCCTTTTTGCCTATCAGCGAAGAGGCGGATTTGTTAGTCGTTCCGGAAAATCTTTATAAAAGCGATCTGGAAAATTCAGAAAAAATCATTGATTTTTATGGAAAAACAGCAGTTGATCTGGACATCGCCTTAAGCGCGGTCGCTTTGCGCAGGGAATCAGGCAGGGCCTATAAAAGCAGTTTTCTATTTTCCCGGGACGGGAAAATAGCGGATATCTATGACAAGAACCATCTGACAATCACCAGCGAATATTGGCCTTTTGGAGACTGGCGGCCGTTTTATTTTGATTCCTATCTTGAAAAATCATCTCCGGATGATGCAAAAAAGGCCGTTTTTGACCGGAATTATGAATTGACCCGGGGTTTGCCCGGAATAATCAGCGGAAGTTATTTTTCTTTCGCCGCTCCGATTTGCGGCGAAGCTCACTACTCCGGATATTTGAGGGAATTAACCGGATTAGGCCCGGATTTCATACTTAGCAATTCCAATAATGATTGGATTATCTACGGGCTTGAGCAATATTTGAATCTGACAAATCATCTAAGGATGATCGAGGCGGTGCGCCTCAATAAACCGATTCTTGTCAGCGGCATCAAAGAATACGCCGGGATTTTTTATCCGGACGGCCGAAGTGAGCTTAGTTATCCCCGAAACGGCCTGAATTTGATCAATCTTAATATTCGTTATTGAGTATTTTATCTGGTATACTTGCAATAAAGCAGTATTAAATGAGGAGGTTTAATAAAATGATCAAGCCCTTGTATTATTTATTTTTCATCATTCTGGCGGTTTCCTTGACTTACGCTCCGGTAGCGTATGCCGGAGGAATCGTAAATGCGATAGTCAATACTGTGGCCGCTGTTGTCAGAGTCGCCACATTTTTTACTCCATTCGGCATCATCAGCAATATTCTTACCGGAGTTGCCACCGGTTTTACCGTATTCAATAATTGTCAGCTGGGCAGTTCCAGCAGCCCTATAAATCAAGGTTTTTGCAATGAAGGCGGCAGCTCAATTTCTGTTCCGATCTCCGGCGTAAGAGGGGATGACGCAGTCAGCTGTCAGGGAAATCCCCCGGCTAATTTTTCGGTAGCGCAGGCAAGCTGCAGTTCCGTTACAATTGAATCTCAATACGGAAAACCTTTGGATATGTTCAGGAGAGTTAAGGGATCTGGCGGTTCGGAGCCAGCTACTTCAGTGGTGGAATTCAATCCTTTTGTGGACAAAAGGGCCACAGCTTCTCTTTCCCCCCGGTCTCCGATGCCGATTGAAAAATATACTTACGCCATCGGCGTTATCGGTAATGACATATATTTAGCCGGCGGCGCGCAGTCGAATGGATCAACCGAAGCTTATGATCCGGTTGCGGACAGTTGGACGATAAAAAAAGCCGTGCCGGTTGTAAAAACCATCCTTGGGGGTGGAGTCATAAAAAATCCAGTTGGCGAAGACAGATTTTACGTTGTTATGATTGACGAGGGAATTTACGGAAATTACGGTCATATCGGCGCTATTTATGAATACAATCCAATTGGAGATTCTTGGGCGATGAGGGCGCGGATGACAGAGCCGACCGGAGTTTCTGCGGCCGTTGTTTCGGCATACGACAGAATTTATGTAATCGGGGGGTTGACCATCGTGCCTGCCGTAGATGCCGGTCCTGTATATAACAAAGTTCAAGAATACCATCCGGTTACTGATACTTGGACTACGATAACCTATATGCCGGTTCAAGTATTCGGAGCCGGAGCGGCGCTTGCAAAGGACAGCAGCGGCGTAGATAAGATATATGTTTTTGGCGGATATTCCGGAAGCCAGTTTTATCAGTATCCGGTGAAAAATGTGCAAGAATACGATGTGAAAAACAATACTTGGGCCGCTAAAAGTCCGATGCCTACTTCGAGATACGGGCATATGGCGGTAACTCTGGATAATAAGGTCTATATGCTTGGGGGTACGAATCAATGCGGCAAGCCGATCAGCAGCATAGATATTTATGATCCCATGACCGATACCTGGAAAACCAGATCTTCGCTATTTTCCTACATCACCGGCGGAGCGGTCGCGAAAGGAGGGGATGGAATCGATAAAATCTATATTTTCGGGAAATATTCTTCAGGTTGGATTTTTCTCCGGCAATTTGATTTTTCTGTTTCAGATAATTTTATCGACAATGATCCGAATCTAAAGCCGCATACCACCTATGAATACAGTTCGGCGTATTTTGAAGATCCGACGAAAGACTTCATACCAGTCGAAGCTTACACTTTTTGCCGGCCGGATTGTAAAATGCTTACGCAATCGCAAACTATTCCGGTCGGATCCTCGATTGATTTGGAGTGGCAATGCGCTCCGGATCCGGACCCGGTTTCCGGGAGGATAGAATCCAATGATCCATTGATGAGTTCAATAGGTGGTTTGTCTCCTATCGGCTCATTTAGTATTTCTCCGAAGCAAAGCTCTAGTTATTCGGCGACTTTTCAAAATATCGACGGTTCGATGACTTTACCGTCGGTGAATATTGACGTGTCTCAAGATCCGGAATTTAAACCGACTGATGCGACCGACGGTTCGATGACTTTACCGCCTGTGGATATTGATGGGCCCCAAAAACCGGGATTCAATCCTACGGATGTATACGAGACAAGACCGTAAACCTTGATATATTTCCGGAATTTACGGGTATTTCAATACGATGACCAGACAGGAAGCGGAAAACAGAATAGAAAAGCTCAAAAAAAGCATCGAGCATTACCGCTACGAATATCATGTTCATGACAAATCGCTGATTTCCGATGCGGCGCTGGACTCACTTAAAAAAGAGCTTTTTGATCTTGAGCGGGAATTCCCGGAATTGATGACTCCGGATTCTCCGACCCAGAGAGTCGGCGGCGAGCCGCTGACGGAATTTTCAAAAGTCCGCCACGAAACCCCGATGATTTCTTTCAATGACGCTTTTTCCGAGGAGGATATGCGCGATTGGCTGAAGCGCCTGGAAAATTATCTCGGCCGGCCGCTTAAGAAATCCGGGCGGACTTTTTATTGCGAGCTTAAAATCGATGGATTGGCCATCGAGCTTGAATACAAAAACGGAAATTTTTTCCGAGGATCCACCCGCGGAGACGGACACGTCGGAGAAGATGTCACTAATAATTTGAAAACCGTTGAAGCGATTCCTCTCAAATTAAAAATTAAAAATTTAAAATTTGAAATTCCCCCAAAGCTTGTTGTGAGGGGAGAGGTTTTTCTGACAAAAAAAGAGTTCGACCGGATGAACAGGGAGCAGAAAAAATCGGGCGGTAAAATTTACGCCAACCCGCGCAACGTGGCTGCCGGATCGATCCGGCAGCTTGATCCGAAAATAACCGCAAGCCGGAAATTGGATTCTTTCCAGTACGATATAATTTCCGACTTGGGGCAGAAAATCCATGAAGAAGAGCATGACATTCTTAAATCTTTCGGATTCAAGATCAATCCGCATAACCGGCATGCGGCGGATTTGGAAGAAGTTTTCGTATTCCACCGTTATTGGGCCAAGCATCGCGATCAGCTGCCGTATGAAATCGACGGAATCGTCGTCATGGTGAACGATAATGCGTCATATGAAGATGCCGGAATCATCGGCAAGGCGCCCCGGGCAGGCATTGCTTATAAATTTGCCGCCAGGGAAGCGGCTACTGTCGTCGAGGGCATTCAGATACAAGTCGGCCGGACCGGCACTCTCACGCCGGTCGCAGTTTTGCGGCCTGTCCCTGTCGGCGGCATAACCATCACTCATGCGACTCTGCATAATGCCGATGAAATAGAGCGTTTAGGAGTAAGAATAGGTGATACGGTAGTCGTCAGCAGGGCCGGCGATGTGATTCCGAAGATTTCCAAGGTTCTTGCCGAACTCCGGCCGCGCGGGACGAAGGAATTTTCCATGCCTAAGAAGTGTCCGGTGGACGGATCCGCTGTGATTCGCGACGGCGTGGCTTATAAGTGCGGGAATAAGGACTGCGGTGCCCGCAATCGGGAGAATCTGTATCACTTTATTTCAAGGCCGGCCTTCAATATCGAGGGGATGGGGCCGAAAATCATAGACCGTTTTCTGGATGAAGGATTGATAACCGATGCGGCGGATATTTTCATCCTGCAGAAAGGGGATATCGAATCATTGGATCGATTCGGGGAGAAATCGGCGGAGAATCTCATTAATGAGATCGCAAGTAAAAAAAAGATCGGTCTTTCCAGATTTATCTACAGTTTGGGAATTTTACATATCGGAGAAGAAACAAGTCGCTTGCTGGCGCAAGAAATTTTAAATTATAAATTTTCAATTTTAAAACCGGATGATACATTGAAATTTTTTAAGGAAAAAGATATCGAGAGTCTTAAAAAAATATCTGATATTGGTCCGGTGGTTGCAAAAAGCATTTACGAGTGGTTTTCCGATGAGAGGCATGTCAATTTTTTAAAAAAATTGGAAAAAGCAGGAGTTGAGATAGCGGTTGAAAAGTCGAATGCGGAAAGTTCAAAGTTGAAAGGCCTCTCTTTCGTATTGACCGGCGGGTTGGAGGCGATGTCCCGCGATCAGGCCAAGGAAAAAATCCGCGGACTCGGCGGAGAAGTCAATGAATCGGTTTCCAAAAAAACCTCCTATGTCGTCGCCGGAGGAGAGGCCGGATCTAAATTGGATAAGGCGAGCAAACTCGGCGTTAAGGTTCTGAACGAGAAAGAATTTTTAGCTCTATTGTCAAAATAGAATTTTTGTGTTATACTTTATGCAAGTTGTTTCATAATCTGAAAGCATGGACCGCGGCGGATTCGACGACAGCCAGTACTATGCCCGGATGAAATCGAACAGAATAAAAAAAAAGACTCAAGTCCCTGCTGGAATTCGAGGCCGAGCGGTACAGCCGGTTCCTCCAAGTCCTCATGGACGACTGCTGACAGGCAGCGGCGCAACGGCGCCCCGACTTCGGTCGGGGCGCCTTTTCTTTTAATAATCCGAATCAGCTGGTATAATTTCATTATGATAACCAAAAAAGATCTGGAACATCTGGCCTCTTTGGCCCGTATAGAGCTTAAGGCCGGGGAAGAAGAAAAGCTTCAAAAAGATCTGGACAGCATTTTAAATCATTTCAAGGAATTGCAGGCGCTGGATACTTCCGATGTCGTTCCGATGACAGGCGGGACTATGTTGAAAAACGCATTCCGTGAGGATGTTCTTGATGAAGATATGACTGGTAAGGGACAGGAAGCGTTCCCGGACACTAAAGACGGATATCTTAAGGTTCCGCCGGTGTTTTAAAAGATAGTAGAAAAGTGAGATGCGACATGAGATATGTAAATTCAAATGCTATGGAATACGAACCAGGGTATAAAAAATTAAATGTATATCAAAAAGCTGATGAGCTTGTTTTGTGGGTATATAAAATTACCAAAAAATTTCCTAAGGATGAACTATTTGGATTGGTCTCTCAAATGAGGAGATGCGCAGTATCTGTTCCGGCGAACATAGTTGAGGGATATGGAAGGCATACTGTTAAAGATAAAATTCATTTTTATTATATGTCCCGTGGATCGTTGAATGAATTGGAGTACTATCTGGATTTGGCTTTTAAACTGGAATATATGAATAAGAATGAATATAATCAGTCGACGGATTTACGTTCAGATGTCGGGAGATTGCTTAATGGTTTTATGAAATCAATTGACAAATAACATGTCTCATTCCCCATTACACTTTTTAACTATTAAGAAATTCCATGAAGGACTTTTGGCGAAGGATTTTTCCGCGCTGGAAATGACGCAGGAATTTTTTAAGTGGATCGAAAAGCGCGACCCGGAAGTCGGCGCTTACCTCAATCTTTCAAAGGATTCGGCTGCGAGACAATCCGAAGCGGTTGATTTAAAACTGGCCAATGGAGAGGATGTCGGATGGCTTGCCGGTGTTCCGATGGCCGTCAAGGACAACATGAATATTTCCGGAACTTCAACTACCGCCGGTTCGCGGATTCTCAAGGACCATGTTTCCGGTTATGACGCGACGGTCATCAGAAAATTAAAAGATTCCGGGGCGGTGTTCTTAGGCAAGGCCAATCAGGATGAATTCGCGATGGGTTCATCGACTGAAAATTCCGCCTTTCAAATCACCAGAAATCCGCATGATTTGACCCGTGTTCCGGGCGGATCTTCCGGCGGGTCGGCCGCCGCGGTTGCTGCGAATATGGCCGTCGCATCATTGGGTTCCGATACCGGAGGATCGATACGTCAGCCGGCCGCTTTTTGCGGAGTTGTCGGACTGAAGCCGACTTACGGATCTGTTTCCCGTTCCGGCCTTATTGCGATGGCTTCCAGTCTTGATCAGATAGGCCCGTTTACAAAGACAGTCGAGGATGCGGCTATTTTGTATCACGGAATCCGCGGTTATGACAAAATGGATGCGACCAGCGATCCGAAGGCGGATAAGGATATTTCCGAAGATCTTCTGCGACCGAAACTGGAGAATATAAAGTCCCTGACTGTCGGAATTCCGGATGAATATTTCATAGACGGCTTGGACAGTCGGATAAAGGACCGCATCGATCAGGTGATCAAGAGCATCCAGAGTCTTGGCCTTAAGACGAAGCGGATCAGTCTTCCGCACACGAAATACGCGCTTTCTTGTTATTACATAATCATGCCGGCGGAGGTCAGTTCCAACCTCGAACGCTTCGACGGGATACGTTACGGAACCAGGCATAATGTCGATTCTTTGTTCGATCTGTACCGCAAGAACCGCGAAGCCGGATTCGGATCGGAGCCGAAGCGGAGAATTCTGCTCGGAACCTTCGTGCTTTCTTCGGGGTACTACGATGCTTATTATGCGAAAGCACAGAAAGTCCGCAGTCTGATTTCACAGGATTTTTCCGAAGCGTTCAAGGAAGTGGATGTCATTTTGACTCCGGTAACTCCGACTCCGGCTTTTAAAATAGGTGAAAAATCGGATGACCCGCTTTCGATGTATCTGTCCGACATATTCACTATTCCTGTGAATTTGGCTGGCCTGCCAGCAGTTTCGATTCCGGCGAAGGAAGGACTGGAAGTCGACGGCAAGAATCTTCCAGTTGGATTTCAACTGATCGGCAAACATTGGGGAGAAGCGGATATCCTCGGACTCGGACAATTCTACGAAAGACTTTAAAAAGCTATACTTAAGGTATAGACGTTTTGTATATCTTATCACTTTTAACTTTAAACCTTTTACTATTCCAGTATGGCAGATTTCAAGAAACCCAAACCGGCGGCTGGAGGAGGGGGAAGTAATTCTCCGCTCGAGCTGATAATCTTCGGTTTTCTGGCCGCCTCCCTTTTTTATTTTCTAACCGGCCTGGTTTCTCCCATTTTCAATCCTGTCGGCCTGCTTTTCGGAATCCGGCAATATTTTTCCCCGATCATATACGGAAATCTTTGGTGGCTGGAGATGTTTTCTTCAGCATTATCCGCCCTGCTTTTGTGGGGGACGGTTTATATAATCGGCGAGACGAAGTATCTTTCGATAAAACGCGAGCAGTATTTAGAGGTTCTCGGTAAAGATTATCTTTCCAAAGACCGTTCGCTGCGCGCCTGGAAGCAGATTCTGGCCCGTTTGGGATCTGAAGATGCGAATAATTGGCGGTTGGCAGTTCTGGAATGCGATCATGTCTTGAATGAAATCCTTAAGATGTCCGGATATCTCGGGAGAATGGATGAAAAATTACCCAAGCTGACCGAAGAACAGCTTCCGAATATTGAAGATGTCCGCCGGGCGCATATAATACGCGATAAGATTTCAAATGATCCGGCCTATCCCATAACCAGGGAGGAGACGATTGAAGTTGTGAAAATTTACGAGCAGTCTTTCCGCGACCTTAATCTTATTCGGGATTAGGGATTGTGTCGTGTATTGCCGTATATTTCTTGTTGCGTTATACTGGACGGAGCGCTGTTTCCAGTGATGACTAATGAAGATAAAAAAAGGAATGGAAAAGACCTATTCCGGATGGCTGTCCAAGAATAAGGGCCGGCCGTACGGAAGGATTGTCATCGAAACCGCGGAAGAGATCGGGAAATTCCTTGATTTCGGCGGGACTGGCGAGGAAGCGTTCAGGATATTCGTTCATCCGAAAAAAAGCCGGCTGCAGGCCGGAGTCAGGGCGTACATAGTTCTTTCTGTTTCAACTCTTCATCCGCGCGGGTCAGATGTCCGCTTTCACTGGAATAAATTCTATCGCGGCGATGCCTGGGCGATGGGCCAGGAATTGAGCGCTGAATTCAGAGTTTATGATCCTTCAAGATAACTCCGCTTACGCGGAGATTTGTTTTTTATTTTCCCGCACCAAGCCGTACAGACGGCTTCCGGCATTGTTTCGGAGATGGATTATTCATAATTTTACAAATGGCAATACCGATGTTAATATCATTCATAGTCGGCGAGAGCAGTTGCTGATGCGCTGTCCGATCTGGTGACGGGACAGGTTTTTCCTGATAATATCTTTAATAATGCGGTAGTAGCTTAGCGGCCTAAAGCGCCTCCCTGTCACGGAGGAGACCGTGGGTTCAAATCCCATCTACCGCGCACTACTTCGCCAAGGCTTCGTAGTGCAAGCCCTAGTCGTTTGGCGAAGAAGTGCCCTCCATAGCTTGATGCGAAGGAGGGCATTTGGTTTATGGGTGTATATGATATTTTATGTGACTGAAGAGGATTTGAACTTTGGCTTTTTCTATTGTATATTTAATGCGCGGGGAGGAGCTCCGGTTGCTCGCGAGGCTCATAACCTTGTCGTAGTTGGTTCGATTCCAGCCCCCGCAACAAAATTAAAAGCCACGCGGCTTTTTAATTTTGTGAAGGGTGCTGGAATTGGAAGGTGGCTAAAAACGAGAGTTTCCCAGATTCTTATCCCCCCGGCCGTATCTCCGCAGTTGCTATACAGAAGATATTCAATTCTCGATTGAAATGGAGGCCCTTTGAAATTTTCATATATTCAGAGTATTATATTTTTAAAGTCGCCTGTGTAGCTCAGTGGTAGAGCGAGGTCTTCATAAGGCCGAGGTCGCAGGTTCGATCCCTGCCACAGGCACAAATCTGGAAATTGAATACCGCTTCATTTTCGGCTTATAATTATCTAATGCGCCAGCATTGGGGAAAGATAGTTCTGATTGGAATCGCCATCGCCGGCGGTTATTCGATTTTATCCAGAGAGAACACATCCGGCTATACGATTCCTTATATTTCTGTGGTCAAAAAAGATATAGCCGATGCCGGTGCGGGAGCGATCGGAAAAGTCGGGGATTTCGCCAAAACAACGCTTGCGGCCAAGGCAAGCGACGCGCTTGAGTCTGTTTCCAAAGAGGTCGGAGATTTAGCGGATGATGCGGTTGTTTCGGTCAAAACCCAGACCCTGAATTTTCTTAAGGGGATAATTGACAGTAAAGTTGAAAGTTTAGCGGTGGATCTCGGCGTCAATCTGAATGATCCCGGTTCAATTCCCGCCACGACTTCCGTCAGTCCGATAGCTTTCGCCATCAAATCCGGAAGTCAGGCATATTTTACGATAAAGAACCGCGAAGCCGGGGCGGTAGTTTATGAAATCAACTGGAAAGATGGTAAAATTGATAAAGGACAGATAAATAAGGGGGAGACCAAGACAGTCTCGCATTCGTGGGAAGCGTCAGGCGACTATCTCATAAAATTCAGGATGACCTCTGAAAAAGGCGCCCGTGAATATGAGGTTTCAATTTCAATACTCTAAAAAATACGGAGATGAACAAAAGCGATATGATAAAAATCAAAAAAGAGGCGGAAAAGCTGATAAGTTCCGCCAAAGGCGCCCGTCAGGTTGAAGAATTGAGGGTCAGGTATCTTGGCCGTAAAGACGGCGAGATCACCCTGCTTATCAAGAAGCTTCCGGGATTGAGCATGGATGAACGCCGGGTCATGGGCCCTGCTTTGAACGGTCTCAAGAAAGATATTGAAAGCATGCTCGATGAGAAGATCATGAAGTTTGCCGGCCAATCTTCTGACAGCGGTTCTTTTGACGTGACGATGCCTGGCAAGAAAATAGCTGTCGTGCATCTCCACCCC
>CAYHBW010000019.1:0-17276 GCA_964355085.1 uncultured Candidatus Saccharibacteria bacterium | reverse complement strand
ATTGGAATATGACATATACATAGTCTGGGGTATTCCAAGCTATTGAACCATTACGTTCTATTGACATTTAGTTAGTAGTATGCTATAATATATTTAACATCCTGAAATAGGGGTGGTCGTAAACTTGAAAACTAAACAGATCTCCCTAGGTTATTGGCCTGTAAATCGTATGAGGGGGCCGAGCCCGGGAGCGTAAGTGCGTCCAACTAGGCCTGTCCGCGTCGAGAAGTGTCATGCGGTTCATGCCAAGGGGGACTCCATGAAGTACTCCAGACGTGCCGCCATAAAGTTGATGCGATACCCCTCCCCTGGAAAGCCGGCCTAAGTGGTCGGGTGGGGAGGGGGGTCGCGCAAATGATGATCTTGCCGCTGAACTCTCTTGAATCAGCGCAGGACATCGGGAGGCATCGTGAACGGACCTTAGTGACGGTTGTGGATATTAAAAAAGTCCGGCGCATAGCGAAAGCGAACGCCGGCACGATTTGCCTTAAATCATTAAGGCGTAAAATATGAGTTGACGAACGCGACTGTCGTACTGAAACTGTCGGCGCATAGCGAAAGCGAACGCCGGCACGATTTAGTCGGTATCTTGATTCCAAGGAGAGACTAACTATGACCAAGCTTCGCATGTCTTACGAGGATAAGGTGCTGTGCGGTCTCGTGCTCGATCCCGGCATGTCCCTGAAAATGGGAGTCGAGGATGAGAAGAAGTCGGACGAGGCGCTCCTGTCGGAGGGTTTCGTCTCGGACGAGGAGGTCGGAACGGAGCACGCCTTGCCGGCCGCCCTTTCCGAGAGCCAGTTGCAGTCCTGCATGGACCCGCTCGATTACGCGCTCAAGCGGCGCGATTCCGAGCATTACGGTTCTAAGACGCTCACGCGCAACACGCGCTTGGCGTAAGCTGACCTTCAAAAAGGAGAGAGAACATGAAAATGTTATTGCTGTTGCTGTTAGTGGCCACTGCCAATACTACTGGCTGCTCCGATTATTCGGAGAAGCCGGAGAAGCCGGTGAAGACCTGGAGGGTCAAGTGCTGGTCCGGTGGAGTAGTCATCTTCGACGGATATTCAATCAGCCGCCCCGCTGCCTTAAGAGGAGGATCGTTCCAAATCGAAGAGGCTGACACGAAGTACAAGTATGTGAGCGGCGACTGTGTCGTCGAATGCAATTAAAAAGGAGAGAGTCCGTCGGTGACTATAAGCCGACCAACCCCGCTGCGAGCTATGCTCAAGGCGGGGTATTTTTATGCTTGTAAAAATAACCGGCCGGAAGTATATTTAAAGTAATCAGTAGGATTGTTTTTGACGGGGAATCTATGGGAAGGGAACCTCGAAAAAAGAATAAGAAATTTCGCGAAAAGATCCGGCAGCCGGATCCGAAAGTTCCTTTGGACGGAAGTCAGAAAGATGCCATGCGCGACCCCCTGGATGTGCTTTCGGATAAATTTTCCGGTATGAAGATGGGGGATATCAGGAATTCAAAAACGATCGACCCGGAAGTTGAACAGGAGAGGGCCTTTGAGAAAATCGTGAAGGGAATCAAGGGATTAGATTGAAAAACCGCCATCAGGCGGTTTTTATTTCGTCAGTCCGTCGAACTCCTCCATTTTCCGGTTATATGAAGCATTGAGGTCGTTGACTTCTTTTGCGGATGAATTCATCACCGAGATTATCTCCTGGGCTTCTCCGGAATCGTATCTTATATCTCCGGAAAATTTATAGTTCAGATTTTCCAGAAGCGCTTTCATCGATGAGCTGTATTCGATTATTTTTGAAATAAGCTTCAATTCTTCCTTGATTGCGCTGTCCGCCATATTTCTGGCTTTGATCGGGGTCACTGCGCCAAGCGATTCCGCCATTATCGAAAATTCATTACTCAACTCGACTGCTTTCATTGTTATCCCCGAGGATCTCTGTATTTCCTGCTCAACCATTTCCGAGGCGAGATTGAACTGATATTTCTTGTCCAGCTCCGCTATTTGATCGAGATTTTCATTCGAGTCGTTCAGCAGGGTGACAAGTTCTGCGGCTACGCTTGTTGCGCGGATGCGGGCGTCCTTGAAGCTTTGCGGGACAAAAGTTTTTCCGACCAGAACATATCCGGCCAGCCAGATTGCGGTTCCGATGGCGAGAATCGCCAGTATGTTTTTGGTCCTATTCTTCAGATTCATGTTATAGGAATTATAAATCCAAATCAGTAGAGTAATCAAGAAGACTTTATTTATGAGCGGGTAGGGGGAATCGGACCCCCGTCCACAGGTTGGAAACCTATTGTATTGCCATTATACGATACCCGCTTGGATAAATAAGATTATATATGAAGCGTTTATTTTTTCAATGCCGATAAAAAAACGCCGTCAGGCGTTTTATTGTTCAGGATACCTATCCGCGAACCCCGGAGCGATATAACCGATGCCGGATGGGAACAGGATTTTTTCCAGGGGATTTTTCTTCGTCCGGAATACCGCTTTGAAATTACCAAGCAGAGGTCTCATACTCGTATCGACGGCGTTCATTTCCACGACCGAGGCGTCCGGAGATTTAGCCAGCTCTTTCGCAAGAGCGACCGCGTCTTCGAAATATCCGGTCGAGTCGATCAGCTTGTTTTTGGCGGCCTGCCGGGCGCTGTAAATCCGTCCGTCGGCGAGCTGTCGGACGGTCTTTTCATTCATTTTTCTTCCGGCGCTCACGACGCGCACGAATTCTCCGTAGCTTTCATCGACCCAGTCCTGCAGAATTTTTTCTCCTTCTGGATCCAGGTCCCGATACGGAGAAAGCATGTCTTTCTGCGCGCCGGACTTTATGGTGTGCATTTTCAGTCCAAGCTTGGACATCAGTCCGGTATAATTAGAAAATTGGACGATGACGCCGATGCTTCCGGTGATGGTTTCCGGAGTGGCCATGATCTTGTCGGCCGGGGTTGAGATATAGTATCCGCCGGAAGCCGCGATTCCGTTGAAAAAAGCGACGAGAGGTTTCTTGGATTCTTTGAATTTGAGGACTTCCCGGTAGATAAGCGCTGTTTCATGAACGCTTCCGCCGGGACTTTCGACTCGGAGAATGACCGCCTTGACTTCCGTGTTCTGGGAAGCGGATCGGAGTTCGGTGATGACTTTTTCCTTGAGTCCCGGAGTCCCGATGACGCCGGATACGGTGATCACCGCGATTTTTTCCAGGGACGACGATTTCGTTATCGACTGCATCTGGACCTTCATGTCAGAAGGCAGGACTTTACTGATGTCCTGATTCTGCCCATTGCCATCCATATAATTTGAAAAAGAGAAAAAGGAGATGGCCGCAAAAAATGCCACTCCGATATAGATATAAAGCCGATTGCTTTTTTTCTGATCGGATTCCTGATCTTCCATTTCGCGCACCCGTTCTGGCATTTCAAAGTACCATTTTATAGTAGATTATGACCAGAAATACGTCAATTAATATTCGAATCTTGAATCATTCGGCTGTATGCAGATATACAATTCCTATGACTGATTATTTACCTAATTCAACCGGTGTAAATTAAAATATCCCGATAAGGGATATTTTAATTCTGTGCCGCGGGAGTGAATCGAACACTCGACGCCAGCCTCTTCCGAAGCTATTTTGGACTATATCATCATCCATTTATATCAGGATGCTAGGCGCTTCCCGAGATGCCTAGATAGCGCATCTTAGTACTCCCGTAAGGGATAGTCTCTACACCTTTCCGTCAGCTGACGGACTTGGCTCGGGATTGTTTGATTGATTCAAGTTTCCCCCGAGTTCACCTAGTTTTTCAATCTATTTTTCAATAGAAAGCCCCAAAGAATTTAGGGCTGCGCTCTACCACTGAGCTACCGCGGCGTTACATTTGCACCCGTACTTAATATTACTGAAAGTTCGAATAATTGCAAATAACAGATTAACTTGGTAGAGCAAAGTATGCTATACTGAATAAATATGAATATTTGTAAATTATGCCTGAATGAGTTCAGGGATTATCAAAAAAGGGGAAGAACTAGGTGTGGTTCCTGTAATACAAAAATAAGGCGATTTAGGGCCAAGGCCGCCGCCATCCGATATTTAGGTGGCAAATGCATAAAATGCGGGTGGAGGGGAAATCAAGCCGCCCTGCAATTTCATCATAAAAATCCTGCGGAAAAAGATTTTACTATCGGTAATGTTGCGAATAAAAGCTGGGATTCCATAAAATCTGAAATGCAAAAATGCATGTTACTGTGCGCTAATTGCCATATGATAGAACATAGCTCGAAATCCGAGTCTAAATTTTTAAAAGAGGCATTAAAATATAAGGGTCGCAAGTTAGAATTTTAGAAATTTCCCGATATATAAAATATCCCTGTTCGGGATATTTTTATTCCAAGTGTATCGCCGTCTGAAATTCCTTGAACTTTTCCAGAAGCGCTGGGTGGGAGACGAGCTCCGGATCATTTGAAAGTATGTTTTTGGCGGCATCGCGCGTGGTTTTGACCAGCAGTATGTCCTGGAGCGCATCCATGGCCACATCCGGAAGTCCGGTCTGTTTGTCGCCGAGGAATTGGCCAGGTCCGCGGAGCTGGAGATCTTTTTCCGCAAGCTCGAATCCGTTTTTGGCGTCGATCAGCGACTCCAGTCTTTTGATGACGGTATCGGATTCTGATCCGGAAAAAAGCAGGCAGTATGATTGATGCTCTCCGCGTCCGACGCGTCCGCGGAACTGGTAGAGCTGGGAAAGGCCGAAGCGGTCCGCGCCCTCGATCATCATGATGGCCGCGTTCGGAACATCCACGCCGACTTCGATGACGGAAGTGGAAACCAGGATGTCGTATTTCCTGTCGTGGAAATCTTTCATTATCTGATCTTTTTCCTTACCCTTCATTTTCCCGTGAAGCATCACGACTTTCAGATCGGGAAAGATTTTTTTGGAAAGACGTTCGAATTCTTCCGCTACGGATTTCAATTCCAGGGCTTTTTTCTTGGCTTCGGTGAGAATCTCGCCCTCTTTCAATTCTCCGGCTTCGATGCGCGGACAGATGACAAATGCCTGCCGTCCCTTTTGGATCTGTTCGCGGATGAATTCATATGCCTTTTTCCGGTTTTCCGGCGCGACGATTTTCGTGACTATTTCTTTTCTGCCGGGCGGAAGTTCGGTGATGGTGGAAAGATCCAGATCGCCGAAAACAGTCAGCGAGAGCGTGCGAGGAATCGGCGTGGCGCTCATGCTCAAAAAATGAGGAATTATGAATTTCGGATCAGTAAGTTCGGATCCGCCACTTCCGCCGTTCTTTATTCCTGATTCATTATTCTTCAATAATGCGGCGCGCTGGGAGACCCCGAATCGGTGCTGCTCATCCACTATGGCAAGTCCGAGATTGGAGAAAGATACTCCTTTCTGTATAACCGCATGGGTGCCGATTATGATCTTCACATTGCCGGCGGTTATTTCCTTCAGAAGCTTCGCTTTGGTTATTTTTTGATCCATTTTGTCTCCGAAGGAAAGCTCGGTTTTGTTGGCGGTCAGCAAAGCCACTCCGCCGTCAAACCACGGGAAAGTCTTGGTGATTGTACGGTAATGCTGGCTGGCGAGGACTTCAGTCGGAGCCATGAAGGCGGTCTGCGCATTGTTTTTCGCGGAGATAAGCGCGGCCACGGCGGCGATGACGGTTTTTCCGGATCCGACATCCCCCTGAAGAAGGCGGTTCATTGGTTTTTTCCCGGCGAGGTCGGCGGCGATTTCTTCGAGACTGGTTTTCTGGGAACCCGTCAGGCGGAAAGGGAGCTGTTGGATCATGCGCGACAATTCTTCCTGCGGAAATTCCATTTTCAGCGCCGGTTCTTTGGCGATCCGCATTTTCGCTTCCAGATTGTTGAGCTGGAGAAGGAAAAGATTTTCAAATGCGAATCTTTTCTTTGCGCCGACGGCGTCCGCCGCCTGAAGAGGGAAGTGCATTCTTTTTATGGCCACGTGAAGACTCGGGAGTTTGTTTTCCTTGAGAATTTCTTCCGGAAGAAATTCTTCCACGTGTTCCAGAGTTTTCAATATCGGCTTGATAAGAAAACGCAATCCCTTGGAAGTCAGCCCGCGGGTTTCCGGATAAATCGGAATAAGTCCGGCGGTATGCTTGGCTTCGCCCTTGCGGATGGAGTCGATCGGTTCATAGGACGGACTGGCGAGATAGATTTCCCGGTTGGATTTAGTGACTTTGCCGGCGAAATTATAATAATGCCCGTGTTTCAGGATGTTTGTGACATACGGCTGATTGAACCAGACGGCCTTGATTCCGCCGGTTTCGTCCACGATGATGGCTTCGGTTATGAAAAGATTCTTTTTCCAAGTCCGGCGCGTGGTGATCTGGTTGATCATTCCCTGGATGGTGACGGACTGATCGACGGCGAGTTCTCCGATTGGGACGATTTTGGAATAATCTTCGTAGCGGAACGGAAAATGCCAAAGCAGATCCCTGACAGTACGTATACCGAGTTTCTGGAGCTTGGTTATGAATTTCGGGCCCACGCCCGGAATCGCGCTCAAATCGGTTTTTAGTTGGATTTCCGCCATAAGGGTTATCCCTTTATTGGAATGTAGATATTATAACAAAATTTTAAGGAAAACAATACTGTCGTTTTGGGGCTGGAAAAATATTTTAAATTGGTTATACTGAACAAGAAAATGCGTCCATAGCTCAGCTGGTAGAGCAACTCCCTCTTAAGGAGATGGTCCCAGGTTCGAATCCTGGTGGACGCACACAGAGTCAAACTCGTTTTTATAATCGAGTCAATTAGTAAGCCGCGTTAGACGCGGCTTTTTATTAGGAGAATTTAGAGTTTATGTGATATGTTTTAGGTATGGAAAATTTTCCAAAACGAGAAAATGTTGAGCGAAAAATAGAGAAAGAGGAAGTTCCCGCCGCGTTGAAATTGGGGGGATTTGAGAGTGGACTTGATTCAGTTCCCACCCAAGAGGATGTGCGAATGATTTTTGAGAAATTATTTGAGAAAAAAGAATTCAAAGAATTGAGAAGGATTGAAGATGAGAGAGGTCTTTATCTGTGGGAAGTCAGAGTTCCAACAGAAAGTGGGGATGTGGAATATTCCTATATGAGGAAAGGGGAATATAAACAGGGCTCGGCCTTGGATACGGTAGTAAATATTGTTTTTTTGGATAGCGATGGTCAGCCGATAGGCGGACACTCCGTAGCAAAATTTATTGATGGCAAGTGGAATTTGACTCCTTAAGAAGTTTTGCTTTAAATAAAAAAAACGGCAAACTTAATGCCGATTTTTTATTTTCGCATTGGACCAGGATGAATCTATTTATTTGATTTTATTCTTTTAATAATGCTACTCTGATTGAAGATTTAATTGAAAACAGGAGTGAAATATGTGTGATATTGCGTGCGCCCGGAGCATTATCGGCGTCATGGATGCCAAAGGAAATCTTCCGATCAAGTGGCTGTTCATGAACAGCTCTCATTCCATCGGACCCGTTTTGCAGGAGATTCTGATTAGAAAGGGATTTCAGATGTCTTTATCAAAACTAAAAAAGTTAATTTTGAGCAGTGAGTTTTTCAAGGACGCAAATGAACGTAATTGTCTCAATGAAGATGGCCCTCAGGAATTCAGATTCAGCGCTATTTATGTCTTATCTCCGAAAGCTAAAAAAGTTTTTGTATATTACCCTAAATCTGGATATATAGATAAACAATCATTGGAAGCAAAGATAGGAGATGAAGTTGATTATGTATTGGATTTGGAGAGAATTGAGAGGGTTGCGGAATTTTCAAAAAGAAAGCATGTTGATTTCGAATCATTGGAAATGGAACATGTTGAAAAATTAGAACGCCGCCTGGATAAAGAAGAATTGAGAAAATTTCCAGACAGATTGAAAGAGGAGTTAAAAGAACGGATTGAAGCCGCAAAAGCACTCATTGCCATTAACGGGATAGAGAATAAAAAGCTGGAAAGCCAAGCCGCCGGATCAGTATCTCCGTCAAAGCTGGTAGGGGATACGCTGCATGAATTGGATAACTTACTTAAGGAATTGGCAGATCTTGATGCTAAAAAATCTTCAAGAGAAGAAAAGATTTTTAATCTCATGGAAATCAAATCTCTTTACAATTTCCATGAGGGCAGAATGAATTCCCTGCACTTGACCGGGGCGTTTGTCTTTAAAGATGAGGGAGGATCAGAATAAAAAATCTGAAATGCCTCCGCAATCTCCGCCTGTTGAAAATAATCCGGAAAATCCAGGCAACAATCCCGCTTAAATGCGGGTTTTATTTTAATAAAATTACTGTACTTTTTTAAATGATTGCCATATATTTAATTTAGAACTTCTTAAAAAATATAAGGCAAAAATGGTCAGAGATGTTCCTGCTGCTTTTGCATTTGTGATTGATACGGAAAGTTATGCCGGAAATTTTGAAAGAGAGTTTTGCGCATATATTACCGGCATTATCGGAGATTGCGAGGTCGGAGACATAGAGGCGGCGCGATTCAAGTTCGCTTTTCCTGGAGAAAATCCATTTGAAGATATAGTTGCCCAAGTTCCAGATGATAATGGAACTCGCCGCCCTGTAACAATTTGGCCAACTCCCGGCTGGTTCAATAACGGAGTGGGCGGTGAGTTCCGCGAAAACGATCCTAATGCGCATAAGGCAGCGCAGGAGCACTATGTTTCGGATTGTTTGAAAACTTCCCTAGAACGATCCTATGCCGCAGAAGCTCATAATCAAAAGCATAAGAAAAAGTGGGAAGAAATGAGTAAGAAGAAATTTGAAAAACATCCTGCATATCGCAGCGTGGCGATATTTTTTCATGAAAGTCCTTCTGCAGAATTGATTTACTTGATGAAAAAGCGGGCTACTGAATATTTAACGGAAAAAGAAATTAATCTGACTGGATTCAGATTGCTTAAGCTGTCGCTTCGCGAGGAAGAGATTGATATTCCTGATGGGAAATAAAAACCGGCATTGTCCGGTTTTTTTATTGACTTCATTTTAATTATCCGTTAAATTGGAAAACAGAACGTCTTCAAGTGAGATGATGATGACTTACCAGAATTTTCTTACGGAGCTCCGCAAAACTTCACGAAATTGGGAAATAGACCGATGGCCTGACGCGTGTCACGGGATAAGACTTGCCTGCCATTCTCCACTTACTGCGATCTCTATGAGCGTTGCCAAGCGGAAGCGCGAATTGGCGGTTCCGTGGGGATTGGAAGATTATGACCTGGCCGCAGATGATATCGGCATGGATCATAAGCTGGCAGAAAAAATCAGTAAAGCATCTGATTTCTCTATGAAAAATCTGGAGAGCCAAGAATTAAGGAAAATTCGTCACGATCTTTTGACAGCCACCGGGTTGAGTCGGAAGAAAAAGAGCCCCGCCAACTAGGCGGGTTTTTCATTTTAAATTATCGGATTATAACCTCTTCTTCGATTGCGCAGATATGATCCTTTCCAGGATTATGAAAAAGACAACGCCGATGAATAGCGCCACTTCGCCGTATTTCAGATAATCTTTCAGATAGGAAAGCGAGGCGCTGGAGAAATATCCGATTCCGCCGACAATCGACATCCATAGGAGTGTCGCGAGGATGTCGCTTTCTTCAAGTTTCTGCCATTTGAGATTAAGCATTCCGGCGCGGGCGATTATGGCGCGGTTGAACCCGTAGGTGAATTTGGCGAGGAAAATCGTCCGCAGAGGTTTTTCGCGGAGGTGATCGTCAAACGGCTTGGCGATTTCCACCCATTTCGCGATTCTCGGCAGAGTTCCGGATTTCCGGAGCTTGACTCCGAGTGAATACCAAAGATTGTCGCCGAGGATCATCCCCCAGAGCGCGCTCAAGATCATCGGGATGAAGGAAAGGACGCCCTGATGCACGAGAAAAGCCGCGGCATAGAGGACTGTGTCGCCCTCGAACATCATGCCTACGAATAGGATTATATACCCGAGCGGTTCCCAGACGGACAGGTAATGCGATAAAAGTGATTCCATATTAGAAAAATTCGCCCAAACGCGATATTATATATTATAACAGGTAATGTTCCATGGATAATCAGAATAAAGAGATAATGCTGGCGGTCAGGAAGCTGACTGTAATGGCGGGCAAGAACCGCATCCTTGACGATGTCGGTTTTGAGGTTTTCCGAGGCGATGTTCTGGCGGTGATCGGTCCGAACGGGGCGGGAAAGACGACGCTTTTCAGGGCTCTTCTCGGCATGCAGGATTTCAAAGGGGAAGTCGCCTGGAAAAAAGGCGTGCGCATCGGTTATGTTCCGCAGAGAATGGAAATCGAAAACGACATTCCGCTGACGGTGCTGGAATTCCTCCGATTGCGCGGATCGGAGAATTTTTCCCGCGCAAAAGCCAAAGAAGCGCTTGAGGCGGTGGTTCTGCCGGAGAGGATGCTCGATCTGGGATTCGGAGAAATTTCCGTCGGTCAGCGCCAGCGCGTCCTGATCGCCTGGGCTCTGCTCGGAAAGCCGGAAGTTCTTCTGTTCGACGAACCGACTGCGGATATCGATATCCGCGGGCAGGAGTCCATCTATCAGCTTCTTCATCATCTGCAGGATAAATATAATCTGACCATCATCCTCATTTCGCACGATTTGAACATAGTCTATAAGTACGCGGAAAAAGTCCTCTGCCTCAATCGCGCAAAAATCTGTTTCGGCGTTCCGCAGGAAGTCCTGAATCCGGAACAGATGCAGAAACTTTACGGAGGCGAGCACGCTTTCTATCATCACTTGGAAGAGCATCAGCACTAGAGCGCTAGCGCTAACAATCAACAGATAACGCATAACGCAAACAATCAAAACTATGGAATTAATCACGTATCAATTGCTCGTCGGAATATTCATTTCAGCGGCGGCCAGCCTGCTCGGAGTATTTGCGATCCTCAAGAGGATGTCGCTTGTCGGAGATGCGCTTTCCCATGTGGCTTTGCCGGGAATCGCGCTTGCGATATTTTTCAAAATCGATCCGTTTCTCGGGGCGCTCGCCCAGCTGTTCGTTTCCAGCGTTGGAATCTGGCTTCTGGAATATTACAGCAGTCTCTCCATCGATACGCTGGTCGGAGTTTTTTTCACCGCCTCATTGGCTCTCGGAGCGTTGTTGATTCCGGAATTGGAATTATTGGAAGCCCTTTTCGGAGATATTTCAACTTTGACCGCGAATGATGTCTGGCTTTCCGTGGGGCTTTCCGTCTTGCTGATGGCGGTTCTTATTTTCATCCATAAGAAATTGGCATTACATATGGTTTCCCAGGAATTGGCGAGTTCAATCGGCGTGAAATCAAAGACGATCGAATTCGTCTATCTTCTGCTTTTCGCCCTCGGAGTGGCGCTTGGAATAAAATTCATCGGCGCGCTTCTCATGGGCGCTTTGATAATCATTCCGGCCGCAACCGCCAAAAATCTCGCGCGCAGCTTGCACGGCTTCATGTGTTTAAGCGTATTTTTCGGAGCGCTCCAGGCGGTATCCGGCGTTTATGTATCAAATGTTTTCGGCTATCCGCCGGGACCGATCTTCATCCTGACCGGGACCGCCTTGTTCGTATTTTCTTTGATAGTCAGGGGATTTTTACGCAGATAATCATTGATATCGGCAGATCGCCGCGCGAAGAATAATTTTTCGGATGATTTATTCAGCTATTGCATTTTTAAAAAGAAAAACTTTATACTGTTTGAGGATCTTTATTCAATAAAAAAAGGAGACTTTCCATGAAGAAGCTGGCGATTCTTGCCTTCGTAACGATGTCTTTTGCGGCCGTCCGTCCCGTCTATGCGGAGCCGGAGCTGATGTCCGCTGCCACGACCAATCAGGTCGTCTGGCCGGATTACAGATCGGCCCCGTGGGTCATTAAAGAAAAGGAGATGTTCGTCGTCGAAGTCGCGATTCCAGTCGAGAACAATGCCTATGTTCTCGGGCCGGGAATATACAAAGTCCGTATCGGATCTTCCGAATTCTTCATGGATTCGGAGGAGGATCCGAAGACGGCCATTTCGGAATACGAAATCCTCGGCAGTCCGGCCATCCGCACCATGTATGTGCGCGGGGAAACCGGAGGGGTTTTCGTCGGTTGGCAGTTCATGCTGAACGGCAAATGGTGGAGCGCTCCTCTGGACAGCCGTTTGTCCATAAATCTTGATGATCCGGCGGCGATAGTCAGGGATGGGAAGCTTTCCAAGGTGATCCTGACCCTGAACAATGAAGCCGGCGTGGTGATGAAGCTGGTCATCGAGAACAGTTCTCCGCCTAAGTCCAGGAAGTGATATCCTGATTCCGCATCCGCATTGTCCGATGCGGATTTTTTTTATTCACAATTTTCTTTTATCTTTAGCTCCGGCTGAAGTATAATTTTGATATGCTCACAGAGGTAATCACTGATGCCATCGTTCTCGATAAGGAAGATTTCCGCGAGCAGGACGGACGGATTCATCTATATACCAAAGATATCGGAAAGATCATCGCCAAAACCGTCAGCAGCAGGAAAATCCTTTCCAAATTGTCGGCTCATCTCGAGCCGATGAATCTTGTCACCGCCCGGTTGGTATCCAGGGGTGATGGTTTCAGCGGCCAAGGATTCCAGCTCGTCGATGCTTTAAGCCATGGACAGGCCAGGATTATAAAAGGCGATCCGCAGGACCTGGCTAATGCCATAAGGGTTTTCGGCCTGATTTCCAGAAGTATTCCTTCCGGTGTTCCGGATGGAGAACTGTGGGATTTCCTGGAGGCCATACGATCCGGCACGAGCCGAGTCAGTCTTCATCAGGCGCTCCATACTTTGGGATTCAATTCCCGGTTCGCCAGGTGCGAGATCTGCGACCGGACCCAGCCGGAATATTTCTCTCCCGGAGAAAATTTTTTCATCTGCACCGCCTGCACTTTCAACGCCGATCGATACGGGGCGGATTTCGTAAAATTGGCGATTTAAGATCATACCAGGTAGCAGATCCGCGATTGGAATTTAATCCTTAGCCGCATCAATTCATCTGGTATCAATAAAGGAAAGTAACTGTAATACTAAATACATAATTAATAACAAAGTTAAATTCCGCGGATAAGCATCGCGGACTCACTACCTGGCATGCATTCAAAATTCACAAAATGGGCGGTTGTCATCCTGCTCGGAATTTCCTCCGTGAGCGGTTTTTATATCTGGCGTCTTGAGACGACCAGAGGCCTGGATCTGAATTTGGATATTCCGGAGGATGTGATGAGTGGAGTTCCTTTCGATGTCAAAGTAAATTTCAGTAATAATTCCGGAGCGACGCTCAATGACGCCCGTTTCGCCATAACGCTTCCGTCCGGCGCGGCTTTTTTCGGAAGTCCGGTCACCAAAACCATCGAGAACCGCTCTCTTGGGAATATCGGAAACGGAAGTCTGGTCCAGGAATCTTTTAAGATCGTAGTCATCGCTCCGGAGCAGACGAATAAGTCCTTCAAAGTGACAATTAATTACGCGCCGGCAAAGCTCGGAGCAAGATTCGAGAAGTCGGCATCCGGAGAAACACTTGTGAAATCTTCCGGGATCGAGATCGGCATGTCCGGCCCGGAAAAAGTCACCAGCGGAGAGGAATTCGAACTGGCGGTTTCCTATGAAAATATTTCCGTAATCGATTTCAGCGATCTGGAAATGCGGATAGAATATCCGCCGACTTTCACCTATAATTCCGCTTCCCTGAAGCCGGATGCGGAAAATAACGTCTGGCGTCTTGGCGATCTCCGGAAAAATTCCGAAGGCAAGATAACCGTCAAAGGAAGTCTGACCGGAGGGGAGAACGACAATTATGAATTCCGGACGCAGATATCCCAGCGCGCGGCCGGAGAAAATTATCCGGTCAGCGCAGGTTCATTCAGGGCCTCCATCGCCGCATCGCCGCTTTCCCTTTCGATAAATCTTAATGAAGGGCAGGATCATATCGCCAAGGCGGGAGACGTCCTCAATTACACTTTGAGCTACATAAATGAGACCGACATTTCTTTGAATGACGTGGTCATCAAGGCCAAGCTGGCCGGCGAGATGTACGATCTGTCCACGATCGAATCCCCGGGCGTTTCCCGGCAGGGCGACAATACCCTGATCTGGAATCCGGAGAATTCTTTTCCGCTGGTTTCGCTTTATCCGGGAAGCGCCGGAGTGGTGACTTTCAAGGTCAAATTGAAGGATTCTTTTCCGATTAGGAGATTCAGCGACAAGAATTATTCCCTGGTTGTGAATGCGGAAATAAATTCTTCCACGCAGTCGCAGATAACCGGCGCGTATTTTTTGAGCAAATCCAGATTGGAGACGAAAGTCGCCGGCAAGGTGGAAGTCGACGCGAAGTCTTTTTTCCGGGACGCCGATTCCGGCTTTCTCAATCAGGGTGTTTTTCCTCCGAAAGCCGGCCAGCCGACCCAGTTCACCGTCCATTGGCTTTTGAAGAGTTTTGCCGCTGATGTTTCCAATATTGAAGTCCGGGGTATATTGGGTAATAATGTCAGGATGATAGGGGAAGCCCGCAGCAACAGCGGTTCGCTTCCGAAGTACAATCAGGAGACAAACGAGGTTTTCTGGCAGGTTGATAAATTGCAGGCGAATCAGGGCGTAGTCGGCAGTCCGATAGAAGCGGTGTTCCAGGTTGAGGCGATTCCATTAGCTACGCAGGTAGGAATGTTCATGCCGATAATCAACGCGACTACAATCAGGGCGACAGATTCCCTTTCCGGACAGGAACTAACCAACAGTGATGACGGGATCAGCACCGCGCTCCAGGATGATGGCACAGTTACTCCGCAAAGCGGGGTGGTGCAGCCCTAAGTAGTTGAAAGTTGAAAGTGACATTCTTAGGATGTCATCCCGGCCCACGAGCCGGGATCCAGATCTGGATTCCGCATCAAGTGCGGAATGACAAAAAAATACAACATGCAAAAAAATACAGAAAATTTAATGGAGAAGGTAATCAGTCTTTGTAAGAGAAGGGGTTTTATTTTCCCGGGATCGGAAATTTACGGTGGAATGGCGAATTCCTGGGATTACGGCCCGCTCGGAGTTGAACTGAAAAATAATATCAAGCAGGAGTGGTGGAAGAGATTTGTTCATCAGCGTCCGGATGTAGTCGGAATTGATTCCGCATTGATAATGAACCCCAAGGTCTGGGAAGCGAGCGGTCATATTTCCAATTTCAGCGATCCTCTTGTTGAATGCAAAAAATGCCATAACCGTTTCCGCGCCGATCAGATTGAAGGAAAAAAATGTCCGAATTGCGGGGGCGAACTCACTGAATCAAGGCAGTTCAATCTGATGTTCAAAACTTTCATTGGTCCGTCTGAAGAGCAGGCGAATACCGCTTATTTCCGGCCGGAAACCGCGCAGGGTATGTTCGTGGATTTCAAAAGCGTGATGGAAACGACCCGCAAGCGCCTGCCGTTCGGCATCGCCCAGATCGGGAAAGCATTCCGGAATGAAATCACTCCGGGAAATTTCATTTTCCGCACGCGCGAATTCGAGCAGATGGAAATCGAGTATTTCATAAAAGGGGAAGATTGGGAAAAATATTTCGACCACTGGCTGGATGCGATGCGTAATTGGCTGAAAGATCTCGGCGTCAAAAAATGGCATGAAGTTGATATTCCTGACGGCGAGAGGGCGCATTATTCCAAGCGGACGGTTGATATTGAATACGATTTTCCGTTCGGAAAAAAAGAATTGTATGGCCTTGCGTATCGCACGGATTTCGATCTGAAGAATCATTCTGAAAACAGCAAAGAAGATTTGCGTTATACTGATCCGGAAACCGGCGAGAAGTTTTTGCCGCATATAATCGAGCCGACCTGGGGAGTGGACAGATCCGTACTGGTTTCGCTCTTGGAAGCTTACGATGAGGAGAAAGTCGAGGGCGATGAGGAGGTGCGCGCGGTGCTTCGTTTTCCGAAGTGGCTTGCGCCGGTGAAGGTGGCGGTTCTGCCTCTTTCCAAAAAAGAAAATCTTTCGGATAAGGCGAAGGAAATATATAAGGATCTGGCCAAAGACTTCATCTGCGAATATGACGAAACCCAGAGCATAGGCAAGCGCTATCGCCGGCAGGATGAAATCGGAACCCCGTTCTGCGTGACCGTGGATTTTGATTCATTGGAAGATAACGCGGTGACTGTCCGCGACCGCGATACCATGAAACAGGAAAGGATAAAGTTGAGCGATTTGAAGCAGTATCTATCCGAAAAACTTTCCTGATTTAACGGGAGAATTTTTTAAACGCGTGGTCTCTTATAAGAGACCACGCGCGTACGAAGAATTGTAAGAAAATTTATAATTACGATTATAAAATATGTCTAAAATATCCGATAGGAAACTCGCCAAATTTCTTGAAAAGAATGCGTTGGAAGATTTTTTTGTTGAATTTAAGAAAATAAATTCACAGGGGCAGTTCAATGATTTTTTGAATAAATTTTTGACTGACAGCGAGATCGCCATTTTAATCAGGCGTCTTGTCATCATCGATCTGCTCAAGAAAAACACGAAATACAGGGATATCAAGAAGAAATTGAGGGTTTCCGGAAATACCATCAGCGGTGTCAGAGATATATTAAGCGGAAGAAATTACAGGCATAACCCGAATCGAAAAAGAAAATATTCCGAATCAAGTCTTTTACCGGCAAAGCCAAGGAAAAAATTCAGGAGGATCCGCCGTTATAAGGGGGCAATCGGCATATTTGATCTATTCCCAGATCTTGAATGAAGGCGCGTGCGTCTCTTATAGGAGACCGAGCCACGGTTATCCAAGCGGATGATCTGATTAATGATTGCGGGTAGTAGATATAGGGTATATTCGTTTGGTCTCTTATAAGAGACCAAGGGTTTATGTTTGCATATAAATGTTCCGGTTTCGGGCACAATTCTATATAGGTTTAATTTTTGGAGGTGGTATTTTTTCCAAGATATTGAAACATTGCGGTTGGTTTGACAAAATTGCATAAAGTATGCTATTATAATTCCAATCGAGGGTTGCAACCGAGTTAGACTCGGCGACGAGATCCCGATGTTCGCACCTTGAATCAGCCCGCTTGCGCGGGCAGGAGATGACTGTCATGAATGACACTCATCAGATGACGCTCCGGGATGTTCTCGGACCGCTCACGGACTTCTTCACGAAGCTCTTGGGCAGCGACGGACAGGATTGGCTATGCGCTTTCAAGCGGTTCCTCCGCAAGGAGAATCCCTGGGCTCGCATTTCCGACCTCCTGTCTCCCGTCACCAACGTCAAGATCCCCGCAACCGGCAAGTTCTTCGCGAGCGATCACTTCACCGTGAAC
>CAYHBW010000018.1:0-17554 GCA_964355085.1 uncultured Candidatus Saccharibacteria bacterium | reverse complement strand
CGAAAGAATATATGAGCGAGGTTGTCGAGCAGACAAAAGGAAAAAAACTGAAATATGGAGGAATTACTAAAAAAGAAGCTCTTACCGAAAATTTGAAGCAGAATTGTATTCCTGATGGACTTGAAAAAATGGAAGTAGGCGACTATGAGAATTTTCTAAAAGAACGACGCAAGCTAATGGCAAAGAAAATTAAAGATTATTATTTTAGTTTATAAATTTATTTAGTAGCGACAAGGTATTGTGGTAAGTTAGCTAAGTCCCTACGTATTTGATCCCAGCTTAAGGTTCTGAATGTGTCCAGTAGGCGACCCAGATTTGAATCTAATTTATTTTTCTAGTATTATATCAATCAGTAGTTAATGCTCATTGAAAGGGAGGTGGAATGGAAAATTTAAAGACCAAAGACAATCTTTGGCCTCATTTTCTTGTTACCGCATTTCTTGTTTGTTTTTCTGGACTTTATCTATTTTTTTGGATAGAAGAAATGCTTTCGGGTCATTATAATCAAAAAAACTTTTTGATAGACTTATTGTTGTTTATTGGAGTCAACTATTTCGCTATCATTCCATTAGTTCGGATACTCTGGAATAAATGGTCAGGCAGAAAAACTTCAATGGATAAAAACGCAAACGCGTCTATTCTCAAGCCAGGATTATATTCCAAAGAACAAACTAAATTTTCCCCAAATAAAGAAGATAAGTATTTAACTGGAACAGTAATAAGCGTTAATAAGAATTGGGGAGTGATGTATTGTGAGGAAAATAAAAGAGAATACACGTTTTTCTTTAAAGACATTTTATCCACAAATAGGTCATTGATTATAGAGGGATTAAGAATGAGTTTCTTTGTAGCGGATTCTTTAGTCGTTACATCTGCCCCATCATCTTATAAAGAAGAGATGGAAAATGTAGCAAAAGACATAATTATTTTAGAAAACAAAAATATTTTTCTGAATCTGTATACTTATTCTCTAGGGAGGATGATGAAGTCTTGGTTATTCTATATTTATCCGATTCTTGTCTTAATTAATCCTTATAATAAACCGATTACTTCGTTGATTGTTATCCCTCTATATATATTCTTATTACCAGCCTTGATTACTTGGCTTAAATATAAAGAGATGAATATCAAAAAATAACTGCCTAATAAGGGCGGTTTTTTCTTTTATAAACTATAGTGAATAGCGGGGTGGGGTAAAATCAGGCCATCCCAAGCTTATTGATTTCCTGCTAGGTGATATGTTATATTAAGGGTGTGCTTGTGGGGCGTCAGCCCTATTCGGCTAATACATAAGCTGAAGGCAGGCATACAAAAACACCGCTTTAGAGGCGGTTTTTTTGTTTTAATCTTCGTCAGGATTACCCTTCATTGTAGTAAAAAATTTAGTATCTCGATATTTATTAGTAGTCCACGCCGGTACAATACTCCAAAAGTGCATAGAGCCATTGTCTCCGATTTTTCTGACTATAACTTTTATTTTTCTACCATCAATTATTGCAATAATTCCCCAATATTTAACTGGTTTAGTTTCTCTGCTCCTTTTCTTAAAATGCTTAACATCAAACGCTTTAAGCGTTTCTTCAAATTCCTGAAAGGTTGCTGAGGTTTTTATCAATTTAACTGCCAATGGCAATAGTTTAAAGCGTAAAATTTGAGAAGGCCTTTCTCTTTCAGAGCGAGCCTTTTTAAAAACAATATGGTTAAATCCTTCAGAGTTAAAGTGTATATCTTGATTAAAAATTGGAGAGAATACGTTGCCAATTGAATTATAAAACTTTAGCGCATCTTCTTTTAACTTTTCATAATTTGAAATATCTTCCATGAGTAAAAGCTTATAACGATAATTAAAAAAAGTAAATGAATATAGTGGACAATATGGCGAATCAAATTTCTTATAAGTTTGGTATATGTATATATCTATTTTGCTGTCGGATAATGGTTCTAACGTCCTGTACGATGGCACCCAGATTTGTTTGACTTCGGATATATCTTCTTTTAAGATACTCATTAGTATAATTTTTATCAAAAAAGGAGAGGTGATGAAAAAGCTTAGACTTTTGTTGAGATTCCTTGGTTTCAATACTTGGGATTCCTGGAGCGGATTCGGCGTCAGTCTTTCCTGGCCAGGCGATCAAAAGAAATACGAATCGGAGATAGGGGCGGTGAAATCCCTGTCCGCATTCTTGCTTGGCGATGAGTGCATTGTCAGGGGTCCGGCGTATGCGGCTGGCGGAGCGATGGTCATCTATGTGTGGCCGAAGAGCGATCCGAAAATCAAGAACTTTTCAGAGGAGGATGTGAAAGCGACCGAATAGGCCGCTTTTTTATTTTATATATTCATTAAAATTCCCCCCTGCCGTAGCTTATGAGTGAGGCTGACATTCTTTACTAGACGACTTCGGATTTTTATAAGTCGCAAGACAATTTTCAAAATATTCTTTAAAAGGCCAAACTTCAGCCACCCACTTTTCATTGGCTGAAGAAATAGCATGGCATTGCCAATAAATTTCAAATTTAATATCATATGATTATCTTGGATCAGATCGGAGTTTCGAGATGCTGTTTGAAAATTTACTAGACAAGGCCAGGAAACATCTGGAAATCATCGAAAGCAGAAATATAAACCACAAAAATACTTTGGTGGTCATCGGTGAAATGCATTATTTACCGAGAGCTCAATGCGAGTTGTTGAGAGCGCTGATTTCTTTTAAAAAATCAGGACTTAAACTGGTCGGAAGAGAAGCGTCAAAAATAATTTCCGTCACGCCGCATGTGAATTTGAAGAAAGCGGCAAATGATGAAATATACATGCGTAAACTTCTGGAAAAGAAGATCAATGCGGTCAAGATTTTCAGCGGCGCCTATCCAGATGTCGCCATAGAGCCGACTGACGATTCATTCCTAAGAGAGCTGTCCGAAGTTATCGACGGAAGATTTTTTGAATTATTCCAATTAAAACAGAAAAGAGGATGGGAAAATATGACCGCAGACGAAAAAATCCAATATGAATATTGGTTTACTCTGCTACGGAACATACTTTTGCGGGATCGCAGTGATTTTATGGTGCGCAATCTTCATGATAAGCGGCTTTATTCGGATGCCAGATTTGCAATTCTGGTATGCGGAGCAGGGCATACGCCATTCAGAGAAGAGTACGGGCCGTATTCTGTCTTGAAAATGTTACGCGCCCTTCCTGTGAATTATATAATCGCCATAGTGCCGTCAGCTTTTATAATTTTAAATAAAAGACAACCATTCGATTTTTATACGCCAGCCGACAAAAGCGAGGTTGGCCCGTATTACCCTCATGTAAAATGAGGGTTTTTTATTTCATGATTCCATCAAATCTGATCTGACGCGGATACCGGACATATCCATTTGACTAGCGGTTTTTATCTGATAGACTTTCCAATAGTCCATGTAAACATTTCGAGAAGAGGATGCGCAGAGGCGTGATTGCTTATCTTGACCCTATTGATAAGGGACTGTCAAAATTAATCGGAGAGATTTATTCTGACGGGCGAACTTACCTGTTTTCTTTCAATTCCGGCATGTCATTAAAGGAAGGAGATCGCGTCGCATTCCATTTGGACGACAAGGGCATCGCAATTTTAGATATTTAAAGAGCTTATGAAAGCTCTTTTTATTTTATAAGCTCACCAGGCAGGTTTTAATATAGATCAACAACTGAACAAAATTTTTTTAATAAAAAACCGCCTTATCAAAGCGGTCTCATTTTTATAGATTTTTATTTATCTAGAATAACCTGATCGTCCCATTAGATTCACTGAGAATTGCTGCTGTAATTTGTTCTTTGTCAGAAAATGGACATGCCACAAACGCTTGGACAATGATGGTTTTATTTGATTCATCCAGATTCCAGACTAGAGTATATCTTTGGTTGCAGATGGATGTTGCAAATAAGCGGGTAGCGGGGTCAATTTCGATTCCATGATTATATGGGTCAGTGGCGACCTGCTTAAATTCTTTTCGGACTTCAAGGCGGGTAAAACGATCTCGTTTATCTAGAAGATCCAATGCTTCATCTCGCCACATTATAATGTACATATACCCCTCATTTTTCAGCAAGTATATCTGATCAGTATATCAGGATTTTATTAGGATTCAAGAGGGAAATTTTAAAGAAATTTCCCTCGGTCGTAGCCTGTGGGTGAGGCTGATCTGTTCCAGCTTACAAACCAGATTCTTAATAAAAAATCCGCTTTTAGCAAGCGGGTTCAGTTTATTAGTGACGCCTCGGATCTAAAGCTTGTCCGGATATCACTTCTCCTATAGCCATTAAACCAATTCCAAATAGCACGCCTTTCCCTATCAGGAGGGCGATGGGGATACCGCCGAACAATAAGATAAGTCCGATAATCCCAGCCAGAAGCCTTTTATCGGATAATTCTTTGGGTCGCTTGGATTCCTTCATCTCGACCACTTTTTCGTTCAGGATTTCTTTTTCTTGGAGATATTCAACTCGCTCTTCAAATCTTTTTTTGAACTCCAGAACATAGAAATTTGGCGCGACTATCGCTATCCCTAAAAGTGATATGGCAAAACCTGGCCAAAGGTTTTCGGTTCTGCATGTATAGTAAAGACCGTAACAAGTTACGAACAATCCGAAAAGCGAAACCAGAATTCTAATGTCCCATTCCCTATATTCTGCTTCGGTGAGTGGCGCTGGTTCCTTCATATTTCCCCGATAGAATCTAACAACGTTCTGCGTATATATTATATCAAAATAAACTATTTGTCGAATTTTAGATATTTAAAGATCTTATGAAAGCCCTTTTTTTCTGGCGAAGAAACTTGCCAGACGATAAACCGGTTATAAATTATGGATATCATTGAAAAAAGAGGATGCCTTGTTGCGCATCGGCGGATCCAGAAAAATATTCGAAGGAAAATTCCTCACTGTCTGGGAGAAGGAATTTTTCGATAAAAACGGCGTAAGGCGGACCTGGGAATATATAGAACGGAAGAAAGTGATTTTCATTTTTCCGATTACCGGCGACCAAAAGGCGGTTCTCATCAAAAACTTCCGCGTTCCGCTTGAGAGATATGTCATCGAGATACCGGCCGGGCTGAAAGACGTCGAAGGGGAGTCCGATGAGGAATCTGCAAGGAGGGAATTACTTGAAGAAACCGGATACTCGGCGAGAAATCTCATCCCGATTTCTTCCTGGCCGTACAGATCGGGAAGTTCAAACGGAATCGTCAGCTGTTTCGCCGCTACCGGACTTACCAAGATAACTGACATTGTCGGAGACGCAACCGAAGATCTAACTGTTCTGGAAATCCCGATGAAAGATCTGGTCGATTTCTATCTGAAGCTTCCCAAAGAAATTCTTTTCACTGTCGAGATTCTCGGCCTCCTTAAGATAATAAATGAAATGAATATCAGGGGCTGAATGACCGCTTTAAAGCGGTTTTTTTATTTGATATAATAATTTAATGAGGCGCATTATCATCGCTATTCTGGTTTCAGCCAGCTTATCTGCAAGTTCAGGCGTTCAGGCGCAGGAATCCGGCACTGAAGCCGTAGCTGGTTTGAATCCGGACAGTTTTCTGTATTTTTTTGACATATTAGCTGAAGAAATATGGGGCAGCATCGGAGTTTTCGGCAACAATGCAAAGGCGGAGTATCTCGTGAGTCGGATCCGGGAAAGGGAGTCGGAAGCGAAGATGATGGCGCGGAGCAGGGGTGTATTTTCTGATGAGGCGCTCAACGTTCTTGATCGGAAATCGGCATATCGGCGCCGGTCAGCGGAATTATTCTTGGCGGATTCGAATTATGAAAAAATACATGAATTGCAGGCGGACGGTTTTTTATTTGACGACGAATATTATAAGCTCATTGATATTGAAAAAGGAAGGGTTTCAGAAAATATAGATTATTTTTCCGGTGAAATCCGGAAGGCGCGTGACTCCAGGGATAATTCGAAACTTTCTTATTCGATCGGTGCTTTGGAAAAGGCGAAGAAAGAATTTGATGATATCCGGGATCGTGAGTCGAAATTCGTTTTGACTGGCGAGGTTGCGGCTCAAAAATTTGAGGATACCATGACAGGCGCAGAAAAAGCGAAGCTGTTATTCGAGCGTTTAGAATGGGAAGGGAAAAATCGCCGCGCCGCTTCGGATGCCGTTTGGAATAATCTGCTTAAGCAGCTTGATGCTACGAAAAAAGCAGTTGATGCCGGAGATGAAAATATAGATCTTCTCACTAGGAAATTGCAGGATGAGGCGCTTTTGGTCAGGGGCGAGATAAAATTTGAAATTGAAGATGATAAAGAGGCGAAAGATCGTGAAATAGAGAGAGTTGTTGCCGGTGAGGCGAAACAGCCGGAAGTTGTGGCGGCAAGGGCGCCAAATCCTGTTCTAAAAAAGATTCCGTCCGAGACGATTAGTCAGTATCCGCTCGGCCTAATGGGTTGGAATTATATGTTTCAGGCCACTGCCGGCGAATATTTTGAGACAGAATTTGATGCAATGGGAGGTTTAGCGCCATATTATTTTAAACTTGATACCGCCTCAGGATTTCCACCGATAGGTTTGATTATTAGTCCCAACGGCTTACTATCCGGAACCCCAAAAGTTTCCGGAACTTACACTTTTAAAGTTTGTGTAGTTGATACAGCTGGCAAAAGTGATTGTCGATCTAATACGATGTATGTTAAAAACGACGCCACGCAAGGAGCGGTTGTTAATCCCGCCCTAGAGCCGGTGCCACTTCCTAATCCTAATGTCGAAGTAAAAATTAGCATAAGTAATAAATCTTGTTCTGTCATACAAGCTTATTCAGATTACACGAGATACATAAAGGATGTGACTGGCTCAGCTAGCGGACCCGAGGGCGCAAAGTTAAAACTAACTTACACTCCACTTCCTATTTCTTGTGGGTCATGGACGGCAACCGATGTGGGATCAAGGGGGAATTCTTGCGCAAGGATGGCTGGTGATCCGGAAACTACAAATTGGTCTTTCAGAAATCCAAATGCGGCAAATACTTGGACTGGCGACACACTTGTCGTTGAGAGCGGCAATAAATATGAAAGTACAGGAGAGATTAAGTGCCCATAATATGAATCAAGTATAAATCCGCCCGATAAAGGCGGATTTTAATTACCAGGAAACCCGCACTTTAGTCCAGGGAGGAGGTCCATTTATAAAGCCGTTGACGGAGAATATTATTATCTTCTTGAAGAATGGAAAGATGCCGCCGACTGTCACGGCATCGGCACGGGCTCTCCGATCAGTGACGATCCAATCCTGAAAAAACCGGTCGGCAGTTACAATTGATTAAGCTTTGAAACAACTGGAAATCGATGATTTTAACTGCTCACGATTTTCGTCGGTAAATTAAAATCGCCGGTTTTTTTATTTGACTCAGAAATGAATTTGCTGTAGTATACAGACAGCAATTCGGCATTTTGACAGGAGGAAAAATGACTCTTGAGTGTTTTCAGAAAAATTGGAGAAACTATGCTTGGGAATTCAGAATCAAAGGAAAGCGGAACCTTCTGCTGTTAAGCGACCATTATCGGGGATGCGTCAGGCGATTGATCGGCAGAAAGAAAATTCCCGCCTTATCTTTCTATCTTAGGCGCAATGACGGTTCCTGGGCTCATGATTTCGACATCCTGCGATGCGGTGAAAACGGAGCGTGCCTCCAATTCACTTTTTTGACCAGGGACATAACCAAATTCAAATGGATGAAAAGAGGGCGCTTGGTAAAACTCGGATTGTCGCCGGCGAAGCTTGTCCTTCATCACGATGATCCTCCATGCGAAGCGAGACTGGTTGACGGGCGTTGCCTGAAGTGCGATCTGATTCCTGATATGCAAAGCACAAGTTTATATCGCTATTGTCCTGATTGCGATGTGCCTTTGAAAAATATGCAGTGTCCTAAATGCAGGAATATTTTCTTGGGAAGCAGATGATTTCATACCGTCCGATACTGGGCGGTTTTTTTATGCGGAGCGGGTTTGACTACGGAAATATTCCGGAGTAATATTCCATTCAGCTGCGACAACCTGGAAATGAGGTCGGGATGAAAAATAGCAGAATGATTCCGATCGTTCTCACCTTCGCCTTTTTCCTGTCCGGCTGCGCTTCGTCCGGAAATTCCGACGATCCGAAGGCGAAAAGCCGGGATGGCGGAAAAGATCAGTTCGAGGTTGAAATCCAGTCCGGCGGAAGCGGAACTACCCTGGATACCGACGAATTGTCGGATTTCAGCTATCTTGATGTCGAAGACAGGACGCCCCCAGTCGCCCCCTTGAAATAAGGGGGATTTTTATTTTGTGTTAAAATAAGTTCATGAATGAAGGAGATGAGGAACAATTAAATCAGCGGGTTGGAAGTCTGGAAAAAGAAATTTCGGAAATCCGGAGGGATCTGGGAAAAAAGCAGGACCGGCCGGATGCGGTGAAGAAATATATCAGCTGGATAGCGGCGGGAATCCTGATCGTTGTTTTTTATTCGACTTATTACTTCTATATAATGAGTCTTTTCTGAAATAAAAAATCTCCCGAATAGGAGATTTGCTTATTTGAAGCCCATTGCGTGTTCGCAGGCCTTGAATTGGTCTTTGAGGTCATCGGCGGCTTGGACAAGAAATTCAGTTCCGATTTTATCTTGATTATGGCCGATCATATTAAGAAGCGCATTAGTCGCCATTTCCCTGAGAAAGGCAGGGGGATACTTATCGCAGTGTTTTGAGACTTTTTCCCAATCAATGTTTTCCTCAAGAAGATCGGTTCGGATCAGAGTTTTAATAAATCTTTCCATGTCTTTTGTTTCTAGTATGCCCATTTTGATGATCTTATCAATTCTTCCGGGCCTTTGCATTGCGCCGGAGATTTTTTCCGTACGATTAGCCGTCAGAATGGTTATGATCTCATCATTTTTGGATATCAGTCCGTCTATTTCCGAAAGATTGCGATGAAGCGTATAATCATCTCCGCCGCTCTGTTCATGGTCAATATCCTCAATAAAGACAACGGCAGGAGAATACTGCCTTGCGATTTTGTAAAGTCTCGCAATTGCGTAACCATCCCCTGGGTCGGTCGGCCTCATATACAAGAATGTCCAGCCGTTCTCAACTGCTTTTTTAGCAGTCAAAAAGGCGGTAAAGGTTTTGCCGGCTCCGAATGGTCCGGTCAGAAGGACTTTGCGATGGAGAGGAACATTTTCTTTTTTGCAGCGTTCGGTATTTTCAATCAGCGTCCAGATGTGCGTTTGAATTTGCTTCAGAACCTCTTTGTTATAAATGAAGTTTTTCTGATCAATCTTGGAGAGATCAAGAAATCCATAATTTATTGTTATCGCCTTGCATCTATAGATGCTGTATTTTTTTATGTATTCGCCGATAGCGGAAAGAAATTCGTTCGCTTCATTTTCAAATTCCGAATCCACCAGACAGATTACTGCCGGGATTTTCCTCCCTGAAGCATCTTCGGGGCAGATATTAAATTCAGCTTGCAATTTTTCCGTGTTGATTCGCAGCGTGCCGGTGACCCCCATGGCATTTTTCCCGCAGTCAATTTCTATGGAGGTATATGCGACGGGAATATCAAAA
The DNA here is from genome assembly GCA_964355085.1 of uncultured Candidatus Saccharibacteria bacterium. Taxonomy (GTDB): domain Bacteria; phylum Patescibacteriota; class Minisyncoccia; order UBA6257; family 02-FULL-45-10c; genus REEB48. The sequence goes on along the minus strand of CAYHBW010000018.1, from coordinate 7,968 downwards.
AAAAGAGCACTCTTTACGGAACAGATGGCGGATTTGCCATATCGTTCCAGCGTTACTTCATTGAATGCCAGGGTTATGTCGGAAATATCCGCGCTGTAGTTTCTGATTATTTCCTTTTTTTCTTTTCCAAACCAGGACATTTTATTTATCCGGATTTCAAGCGTCTGTATTGAGAATACTTGTTTATGCGCATTGCGTCAATCGAAGCAACGTATTCCGGGTATTTTATTCCGTTGCGAGGTGTAATTTGTATTCCGCCTTTATGCTATAATAAATTTATGCCAGGTAGTAGATCTGCGATTGGAATTTAACTTTTATTCGCACTCGCACTAAATTTGGCCGATCGAAATTTTAATAAAAGATATTTAAATATAATTAAGGTAAGTTAAATTCTGCGAATAAATATCGCAAACTCACTACCTGGTATGAACAGAAGTTCAAAAACATATCTGATTGCATCTTTCGCGTATGTTTTGGCGGCATTTTTTCTGGCCGGGACCGTTTCTGCGGCCGAATATGAAATAACCGCGACAATCGACAACCCAGGGGACGGGACAGGTCAGATATCCGGAGCTCCGTCCGATGATCCGATCCTTAAATTTTCCGGCTGGAAAGGGAAATCCTGTTCCGGGGTGGATAAGATAGACCGCTGTGTTCTCCGCGGAGTGAAGAAAAATGATACGAAGGAGGTGACTGTGACTTTCGCCGCTCCCTGCACGGCTTTTTACTATACGCCGTTCGGAGAATGTGATGCGTCGGGGAGGATGTATAGAGCGGTCACTTCGGCGATTCCGAGCGGATGCACCGGCGGAGACCCTGTTTTGGCCGGATCATGCACTTATATCCGGATTGATCCGGTAATTACGAGAGTTATTGATCAGGTTGTCGACTGGGCTTTCCCGCCTCCTCCGCCACCACCACCTCCGGAAGTTAAGATATTTATTGATACACTTGTTAGCACAAAATCGGAGAATATATATGGGAAAGACAAGGTTCTCCCGGGCTTTAATTTTGATACTGGTAAAACGGAAACTATAAACGTATCATGCACCGGCTGCATAACTATAATCCAAAAGGTTACCGGCAACGAATCCCCTTTGGGGGTAATTAAAAGCGCGGATACTGCCGGTACGGGAGGTGAGACAACTAAAGATAGTTCCGGAAATGTTATAGGCCAGATACCTCAACCGGACTTTTCCTATTATTCCGAAGATACTAATGAAACGACTATTGTCAGTTTCGTAAAAGATCTCGCGAATTCAGTCGGTTCTTATTTCGGTTTCGGAGGCGCAAAGACGGCTCCGGCGCCTACTACTGCTCCGGCGCCTATCCCTTCGCCTACGGCGAAAACAGCGCCTGATTTCAATGCTTCAAGATACATAGAGGTGAAAGTTGATGGTACAAAAGAAGTAAAAAGACCGATTACGGTGTTTGTTCCAGAGCAGAAGATTCCAACGGTAATAGGTACAAGAACCACAAAGACAACTACGAGGAATTATTATAGGAACGATAAGAACGGTGAGTTGCTAGGCAGTGAAACCACTACGGAAATTTTCGAAGACGGCAAGCTTGTAGAAACTAAGACTGAACCTATTAAGGAAAATTCTCCACCGAAGACGGATTTATCCGAGCCGGCTAAAAGTTCTGAAACAGACACCGGCGGACTTTCAGGTTTTCTTGATCGGGCTGGTGATGCGATTGGATCTGTAATCGGAGCGATAGGCAACGCAATTGGGACTGTTTTCGGGGCGGTAACTTCGGCAGTAGAATGGGCATTTGATAAAATATCGGCTGGATTAGGTGCTGTTGGAGATTTCTTCAGGGGATTATTTGGCGGCGGTGATTCAAGCCCGTCTGCACCTCCGTCTGAATCGGCATTTTCCAATCCGATAGCGCCGAGATCCAATGAAACATCTTCTGGTTCTTATGATGCGATTAATTCGCTGCTTAACGGTGGAAACGTAACTAATGGCGGATGCGGGCAGGATTTTGGAGAAGAAACCCTTCAGGAATTCGTAGGAGTGCGTTGCTGATTAAATATGAATTTCAGATATTTTCAGGATAATAAGAAGATGATGTTTCTGGCGGCCTGCGCGTTTATGACGGCGGCCGGTATTATTTTTGCGTTTATATGGAATAGGATCGGAGAATCCTCGGTGGTTCCTGCGAATCCGGATGACGGAGCAATCAAGATCAGCTCAATCGACGGCCGCAATTTATCGGAGAATCCTCCGACAGAGGGGTCTGTGGAGATTAAAAAAGAAGAATATCCCAAGCGGGTCATAGTTACTTTGAAATCATGGAGCGATATCGAGTCCGCCAAGAAAATAATAACCGATAACCGCGGGGAAGTCCTGAAAACCCTCAACTGGCCGACCGGCAATGTCCTGATAGCGGTTCTGCCTGATAAAAATGCGGAAGAGGGGATTTTGAAAAATTCATTCTGGGGAAAGTTGGTCGGAGGCATCGGTTTTTCTTCATTTGGGAACAGTTTGAGTGGGGGAATAGATTCCGCCGAGATAGATGCCGAGGCGAGATTGCAGGATGTCCAGTCAATGGACTGGGGAATACCAAAAATAGGCGTAAATCGAGTTTGGGGATTGACTACCGGCAAGGGAATCAAAGTCGCCGTAATCGACAGCGGCATCCAGAGAGATCATCCTGACCTGGTCGCAAATGTTAAAGGAGGAATTAATTTTACGTCAGATCGATCATCTGCCGAATGGTATATGGACGGCCACGGGCATGGCACCAGGGTTTCAGGAATTATCGCGGCCTTGAATAATGACATCGGAGTAGTCGGTGTCGCGCCTGACGCGGAGCTGTATGGTGTAAGAGTATTGAATGACACCGGCGGCGGAAATATAAGCGATCTGATTTCCGGGCTTTATTGGGTGGCTGATAACGGTATGGATGTGGCGAATATGAGTCTCGGTTATTCGAATGTTCCCAATCCTTATCAAGTCAATCAAGCATTGGACTATGCTTATAATAAAGGAGTCGTGCTTGTCGCGTCTGCCGGCAATAACGGCGGCACTGACAATGTGGCGATGTATCCAGGCGCATACAGTCAGGCCGTCATTTCAGTCGGAGCGACTGATGAAGTCGATAATATCGCTTTTTTCAGTCAGCATGGTCCGACAGTGGAAATAGCCGGGCCAGGCGTGAGAATAAATTCGACGGCAATTGGAGGCGTATATAATGCGAAAAACGGCACATCGTCTTCAGCTCCGTATGTAGCCGGCGTGGCGGCTTTGATTCTGTCTGTGAATCCGGATATGACTCCGGCCCAGCTTCGTGAAAGAATCGATTCCACGGCGATAGATCTGGGCGCCCCGGGAAGGGATGACTATTACGGATACGGACTGATAAACGCTTTGGACAGCATAGTCGCCCGTCCGCCGGCGAAAATAAATCTCATTTCTCCGGTCGGCGGCGAGGGTTGGCCACAAGGCACAAAGCAGCTGGTCCGCTGGAGTTCTTCTGACTTGAACAGTCTCGAGAAATTGGATATAAAACTGGTCCATCAGGGTAATGGGACAAGTTATATGCTTGCTCCCGGAGTAGTCAATGACGGTAGCGTTCTGGTTGATATTCCAACCGGATTGCCTAGTGTCGTGATGATGGATAATTATTTCCTTGAAATCAGCTGTTCAGCCGGTTATATAGGAGTCTGTGAGCCGGGCAGAAGCGGATTATTGGCAGTGACCGCTTTGAATCCATTGAGTTTTCAGGTGACATCGCAAAAAACAGGAGAGGAGTGGGAAGAAGGCACGATCCAGAAAATAAATTGGTCCTCCAATTATTCGGGAGAGCCGAATGTGAATATCTCACTCGTGAAAATAGCGGAAGCCCCGCAATACAGACTCCTTTCCCAATCTGGAGACTGGGTCAGCAAGAAATTTGAAACAGTCGCGCCTGGTCAGAATCCGGCCGCGAAAGACACCTGTGACGGGAATATCGGAGCGGAGCTTAATGCGGGAATATATTCCTGTCCGGCAGTTTCGACAAAAGGAACTTTCACCTGCGCGGACGTGGCCGCCTCGAAAGTCATCCCAAATACTTACTGGAAGCGCGATATAACCTGCACTTATGATACTGCCGATCTCGGCGGTAAAGCTCCGGTATTTTCATTTATTCCGGGATCGGAAACTGTCAGCTGCCCTATCGGATCAGGATATTGTCTTAGCGGTATGTATAGTCTGTATGCTTATACATATACCACGGACAGCGGAGTTCCGCAGAGGGATATAATTCCTCCAAAGCCTGATACCTGCAACGGCATGAATGAAAAAAGAGCCAATTACGGAGGTCCGGATAATTTTTCCTGCCCTTTGACGAATTCCAGCGAGAAATTGAATTGTTACAGCATCTTCAAGATGGGAAATTACGAAGTAAGTCTTGGTTTTTACGAAAGCGCCATAAGCTGTTCTTATCAGCAGACCGGAACTGTTGATATACCGCCGGCAGTCAAAGAAGTTCCGCTGGGAGGGAATGTGATAAATTACTTTTTCAATTCGCAGGTTATTTCCGATTACGACAAGCTCTATGAAAAGAAGCTTGATGGAAGCGCGGACCGATACTGGGTCTTCGATCCGAGAAACAGCTGGGCTTTATATGATTCCGGACATTGGGAAGACGCATTGCCGAATGACACCTGCGACGGAATCACAGGATATAATTCAAGGTATGCTTGTACGGCGACTGCGGATGCCGGAGATTACACATGTCAGGATGTCCTGGAATCAGGCGGATATTTCTGGGAAAGGGACATTTCCTGTCTTTATGATAAGAAAGAGGTGACGGAAGATCTTGTGCTGGCCGGAAATATCGAGAATGACGGATATGCCGAAATCGAAGTTCCTTATGGATTCACTGGAAGCGACTATTTCATAAAAGTAAGCTGCAATAATTTCACCGGACAATGCCCTTCCGGAATCAGCGAATCTCCGATAAGCATAGTCCCATTGAACGATCCAAAGACGCTCACTATCTATAAAACCGCCGGCGGAACCATAAGCGATGGGACTATCTTTTGCAGTACTGAATCCGACGGTTATTGCACTGTGGAATATCCGAAGGACGCCATAGTGACATTATCCGCTTCAATCGGCAACCCCGCTTCGATTTTCACCGGATGGACAGGCAATGACGATTGCATCGGAACTGGATTATGCGCGATAGTCATGGACAGCAACAAGTCCATAGTGGCTAATTTTTCAGAATCCTATCTTACGCTTACCGCCATTGCTGATCCCGATTCGGTTTTCACCGGATGGTCAGGAGATTGTCTTTTGAATGGACAATGCGCTGTCGGCTGGAGTCCGGCTTGTCTTACCGGCGTTCCGTGCCATATCAGGATGGCAACCGATCAGCCGGTGATCGCCAATTTCACCAAGAATCCCCAGCTCACTATAAATGTTTCCGGCACCGGAACCGGTACGGTGACAACCAGTAATAAGAAAACGACCTGCAGCAGCGGCACCTGCACTGAAAAGTACAGCGTCGGAGAATATGAGGTTCTGACAGCGACTAAACCACCAGGATCTGATTCGACATTCGCAGGGTGGTTCGGAGGCACCTGTTCGGGAACAGTCAATCTGTGTTCTTTCAGGATGGATTCAAACAGAAGCGTGACCGCGATATTCAATCTTCCATGTACGGCTGATAACTGGATCTGCCAGGATTGGAGTGAAACATCCTGCGTAAACGACGTCCGGACCAGGAGATGCGAGCTAGTGAATTGTCCGGCCGGCGCGGATACGCCTTCGCCTCCGACCACCCAGTCCTGCGCTTCCAAATTTACTCCGGGCGATATAAAAGAAGTAAAGCCGAATTGATCAGTATGGATATGTTTCTTTGGCTTGCGGCCGGCCATTTCATAGGGGATTTCGCTTTCCAGTCCGTCTGGATGTCGGAGGCGAAAAGGAATTCCTGGGAAGTGATGTTCTATCACGCGGCGACTTATTCTTTGACTATAATGACGGTTGTGGCCATAGGAGGATTCCGTTTTCCGCCGGAAATAACCGGACTGTTCTTCATCTCTCATTTTTTGATCGATCCGCTCAAGGCCCGCTGGGGGATCATAAAGCATATCTGGCTGGATCAAATTCTTCACCTCTCCGTGATTCTTGCAGTCATTTCGATGTTTCAATAAAATCCGCCGGAGGCGGATTTTATTGAAATAATCGCAACCAGGTGCTAATATCTTTTCAGATACGGGGAGGTCATGATGAAGCTTGATGATGACGTCAGGGAGAAATCCGCGGGTCGTTTGCGCCGGGAATTGCAGAGGATCAGAAATTTTATCAGAAGCCATAAGCGGAAACAGAAAAACGCGCGTTGCTGGCATAATGACATTTTTCTGTACGACAGGACTTTGCCGGAAGGGAGTGAAAGCGCGGGAAGAATGGATCTTCCTAAAGAGGAGCTTCTGAAAAATTGCGGCCGCTATATCGACCGCCAGCAGTGTTCGCTGAACGGATGCCGGAAGTCACCGCATTCCTGTCCCGCCCTGAAATAGGGCGGTTTTATTTTACTTGAATAAATGTTTGTCGGCTGTTAATCTGATTTGAGAACCTGACAAAGGAATAATCATGGATAAACCGAAAATAAAAATACATTTTTTTGAGACCTATCTGGCGGTCATCCGTAACAGCGTCGGATCGAAGATGTTCAGGAATTTCCATATGGAAATCGACGGAAAGAATATCGACGCCACGCGTAACGGCTTGGTTTCCTGCGCTTTTTTTGTTTCCAATGTACTGAATATGTTTTCCGCGCTGAAACTGATCAAAGAGCCGCATCTGACCGTATCTTCAACTGTGAAAGATCTGTTGGAAAGCGGGTGGAAAGAAATTTCCGAACCGCGCCTTGGTGCGGTGCTGATTTGGGAAGAGAAAGAATCCCATGGCGGCGCAAATAGGCATATAGGATTTTACGTCGGAAACGATCTGGCGGTCAGTAATGATGCGGATGAGGGCGCTCCGGGGATGCATCACTGGACATTCGGGGAAAATGAAACCGGAGGACAATTCCGTAAAGTGGAAATGATCCTCTGGAACTCCGTTTTTGAAAAGGGGGAATGATGAATCCGGAAGATCTTCTTGATGAGGCGAGGAGAGCATGCGATGGGCGCAGGCCGGATCTGCAGACAAAGATCTGGAGATGGGCGCGAAACCGCTGCAAGGAATGCGGCGCGAAACGGATCATGTATTCAACAGATCTCGGAGATACCAAGATTTGTTCCGTGAATCCGAAGAAGCACAAGGATTATGTCTGGGATGCCAGTCTGACCGCCGTATTAGCAATGACTACCTTTATCCTCTTGGTCATGCTGATAATGGCCAGCTGCGGTTCCCGGATCGTTATTGTCAATCGAGATCATCATCGTATTCCTGACGGTTACATGACAGAGCCCTGAAAATAATGAAGCCGCATGGCTTCATTTTATTTCTCTTGCGGAAATAACCCCGCCGCCGGCGTGGTGAATCCTGAAGGGCTTCATATTCCGAAGATTTTCCGCCACCAGGATTTTTCGGCGCTGAATCCCATAGTTTTTACCGGCATATCATGCCGTTGCCGGAAGTCTTTAGCCAGATTTTGAATCCGCAGGGATTCTTCTTTGACTAATGGGCTGTCATATTCTCCGCTATGGGCGCTGGATCCTTCATAGCTCGGCTTTTTTGCATCCAAGTGGATGCTGATTCCGATGCCGTTATTATCCGGCTCTATATATATGTGCAGACGCGGATAAAATCTACCCGGATCGAGACTTCTCGCATAACTTATCTCGAAATCTTTGTGCGGATTCTGGATTTCAATGTAGCCGCACTTGCGGAGGAAATATTGCGGAGTTATCGCCAGTTTTGGGATTACGAAACGCATGATACTATTATAGTAGAATTCAGTAGCTAACACCTAACACCTAACACCTAACACCTAACACCTAACACCTAACACCTAACA
>CAYHBW010000017.1:0-17875 GCA_964355085.1 uncultured Candidatus Saccharibacteria bacterium | reverse complement strand
GAAAACCCCGATGGATATCATTAAATCTATTCCAAGCTATTGAACTTTATACGTAATCTAAAAACCGTCTGTTAGCGGTTTTTTTCTCCCTTCTCCTAAGCGATCCATATCTGCCCGCTGTACGGCAATTTCGGATGCATACCATCTTCCTTCAAGTGAGAATTATTTTTTGTCGGGAAACTGTCGGAGTGCCGCTGAGATTGGCTCCACCGGAAGGCGGATCAGCGGCACGAGACGTAGAAACCGGCTGTCGCTGGAACAGCCGGATTCCGGTTCCCGAAAAAGATAATTTGAACTATTTCTTTCCTTCGACGATAAGAGTCGCGACGTTATTCGGAACTTCTTCGTAATGGGAGAATTCCATTGAGAAATTTCCGCGGCCCTGGGACATGGAACGCAATTTTGTCGCGTATCCGAACATTTCCGAGAGAGGAACCTTCGCGTCGATGACTTTGATGTTCATGCGGTCGTTCATGGCTTCGATTTTTCCGCGCTTGGAGCTGATATCTCCGGTGACATCACCCATGAAATCTGACGGAACCAGCGTCTGGACGCCCATGATCGGCTCAAGAATGACCGGCTTTGCCCGCTTGCAGGCCTCCTGCATAGCCATGGAACCGGCGATTTTGAAAGCCGCTTCGGAAGAGTCAACATCGTGGTAGGAACCGTCATAAAGAGTGACCTGGATGTCGTTGAGCTGATAGCCGGCGACAACGCCTTTTTCCATCGCCTCAACAACGCCTTTTTCAATCGGCTTGAAGAATTCCTGCGGAATCGCGCCACCTTTGATGTCATTGACGAATTCAAAACCCTTTCCACGTTCCAGCGGAGCGACGCGGAGGCGGACGTGTCCGTATTGTCCCTTGCCTCCGGATTGTTTGATGTATTTTCCTTCTGCTTCAGCTTCAGAGCGGATAGTTTCACGGTAAGCGACCTGCGGGCGGCCGACATTAACGAGAACATTGAACTCGCGTTTCATGCGTTCAACCAGAACTTCAAGATGTAATTCGCCCATTCCCCAGATGATCGTTTCTCCTGTTTCTGTATCTCCGGTGACCCGGAAAGTCGGATCTTCATCGCCCAAGCGCCGGAGCGCAATGCCCATTTTTTCCTGATCAGCTTTTGTTTTCGGTTCAATTCGGAGAGAAATAACCGGCTCAGGGAAAGTTATTTTTTCAAGGATTATAGGATTTTCTTCGTTACAAAGAGTGTCTCCGGTAGTTGTGTCTTTCATGCCGACAAGAGCGCCTAAGTCTCCGGAATTGATCTCATCAACATCTTCGCGGTGATTAGCGTGCATGCGGACGATGCGGCTGACGCGCTCTTTAATGCCTTTGGTGGTATTCAAAATATAAGTTCCTTTTTTCAGAACTCCGGAATATACCCGGAAGAAAGTTAAGCTGCCGACGAAAGGATCAGCGGCGATTTTGAAAGCCAAGGCCGACATCGGGCCATTGTCATCTGCGGATCTGGTCAACTCTGCGCCGGTTTTAGGGTCAACTCCTTTTACCGGAGGAAGATCCAATGGAGACGGCAGATAATCAATGACTGCATCGAGAACGAGCTGAACTCCTTTATTTTTAAGCGCGGAACCGGTGACAACCGGAATTATCGTGTTGGCAATGGTCGCTTTACGGAGAGTTTTCTTCAAAGTCGCCAAATCCGGCTCTTTGCCTTCGAGATACTCGCCCATCAGGACATCGTCTTGTTCAACGATTTTCTCAATCAAAGTGTGGCGGGCTTTTTTTGCCTCTTCAAGCATTCCGGCCGGGATTTCTCCTTCAATTATTTTTTCTCCCATATCTCCTTCAAAGTGGTATGCTTTCATTTTCAGAAGATCGACAACGCCCTCAAAAGCGGATTCAAGCCCAATTGGAAGCTGAATTGGGACGGCATTCGGAGTCAGCCGTTCCAAAATGGATTTATAGCTGTTATCAAAAGACGCGCCCATGCGGTCCAATTTGTTGATGAAGCAAAGGCGTGGAACCTTATATTCGTCCGCATAGCGCCAGTTGGTTTCAGATTGCGGTTCTACTCCGGATACGCCGTCAAAAACAACGACAGCTCCGTCCAAAACGCGGAGTGAGCGCTTAACTTCAACTGTAAAATCGATGTGTCCGGGAGTATCAATCAGGTTGATGCGATATTCGTGGGCTTTATCGCCATTTTTATAAGTCGGGATCCAGAAACAGTTAGTGGCGGCGGAAGTGATGGTTATGCCGCGTTCTCTTTCCTGATCCATCCAGTCCATGACAGTATCGCCTTCATGAACTTCGCCAATTTTATGGGAAACTACGGTATAAAAAAGAATACGTTCCGAGCAGGTCGTTTTTCCGGCATCGATATGGGCGATGATTCCGATATCTCTTGTTTTTTCCAACGGATATTGTCTGGCCATAGTTTATTTTTTATTTAAAATTTCCTTAATTTCGTTTGCGATTTTTATTCCGCGGTCGACTTCTTCTTTGGTTATCGGCTCATCCTTTACCCTCAAATCCCTAATGCGGGCCATAAGCTCGGAAGATTCGGATAAAATTCTTTTCCGGTCCGCGTCGCTGGTAATTTTTTGAAAATTTTTATCCTCTATCAGCATCCCCACTACTGACAAGAAGGTGAAAGCGCCTTTTCGATATTTACTCGGCTTGTACTCAACCCCGCCGTAACTTCCCCCTGCTTTTTCTGCAACCAGTTTATTTAAGAGTTCTGTATTCTCCGGCTTACTGGATTCCAATTTTTCTTCATCGGTGATATGCCTTCCTGGCTCATCTGATCTGTTCAAAAAAGAATTTATGCGGTCAACATAAAAATTAAATTCTTCAGGAACCGACTCATTTTCCGGAGTTGCTTTTTCTTTGGAAGGCATGCGCTCGAACATAAATTATCTGGCGAAATGCGCAAAAGCCCTGTTCGCTTCGGCCATGCGGTGCGTATCCTGCTTTTTCTTGACGGCAGCGCCGTCGTTTTTCGATGCAAGGATCAGTTCTTCGGCAAGGCGGTTGGCCATCGGTTTACCGGTCTTTTTTACGGCTGCGTCGATTATCCAACGGGCGGAAAGCATAAATTTTCTCTCCTGGCGGACTTCGCGGGGAACCTGATAGTTTGCTCCGCCGATACGGCGGGTTCCAACTTCAACGAGCGGAGTGACGTTTTCAAAGGCCTTATCAAAAACAGTCAGCGGTTCGGATCCGGTTTCTTTTTTGATGAGATCCATCGCTTCATAGACGATCTTTTCGGCGACTTTCTTTTTGCCGTCTTCCATTACATAGCTGATGAATCTACCAATCGCAACACTGCCGTAAACACGGTCAGGATTATGCGGTCTTGTATAATTTCTCTTTTTTCTCATAAATAAGGTGAATTTTTAGTGGTAGTCGTTAGCTTTTTGCTTTTTTGGCTCCGTACTTGCTTCTCTGCTGTTTACGGTCGGTTACACCGGAAGTATCAAGTACTCCTCGGACGATGTGATAACGGACGCCCGGCAAGTCCTTTACGCGGCCTCCGCGGATGACAACGACAGAGTGTTCCTGCAGATTGTGGCCTTCTCCGGGAATATAAGCAGTGACTTCCATGCCGTTGGTAAGGCGGACGCGGGCCACTTTACGGAGAGCGGAGTTTGGTTTTTTCGGAGTAGTTGTGAAGACTTTAAGGCAGACGCCGCGCTTGAACGGAGAATTGGATTTCACCGGACGGTTCAAAATATAGTTAAAATAGCGTCCGAGAGCCGGAGACTTGGTTTTGGAGACATTCACCCTTCTCCCTTTTTTTATAAGCTGTCTGATTGTAGGCATACCAGGTAGTAAGTCTGCGGTGTTTATCCGCAGAATCTGTTTTAAAAACTGTTAATTTCTATAATTTTCTTTATTTTATTATTACCAAACAGTCGAGAGCGGATAAATTAAGATTCTAGCCGCCAATCTACTACCTGGCATATAATAGATAATAATATATCAAATCTAACCGTCGTGTGTCAATCCCACACATAACGAGGACTGCTCTCTTCCCGATCCTGATTGTTGACTATCAACTTTTCATTTAAAAAAATATATAACATTTTCATTATTGATAAATATTAACTGTCCTCGTTATGTGTGGGATCAAATACCGCTGAAATAAAAAATAGGCGTAAATGCCTATTTTGCCGGAATAACGGTGAATATTTTACGAAGCTTGGCCGGCATTACCTGCACCCGAATTATGCGATTCCCTCTTTGTATTTCAAAATCAATATTTTGTTCGTCTGAAATCGCTGAATTCAACACGGCAGCTGTTGCATGTTGGTTATTTACCGAAAGAATCAAATCGCCGTATTTCAATTTCGCTTTTTCTGCGGGAGTTCCGGGAAATACTCTGGTCACCAGGCGACCGCGGCGAAGGAAATCGCCGCGATGGCGTATTCCGATTCCGACAAAGTCAGCAAATTGTTTCTTATATTCCTGATTTTCCAACGTAAGTCGTTTATTTTCTCGGATAGTTCGGCTAGCTATTTGAAGAATGACGCCTACGGCAATCGTGCATAGCGCCAATATCATCACGGAAAAATACCGGAAAGATTTTTTCTTCTGGACAAATATGCCTCCGGTCCCGCTTTCAGCCATTTATCCGCCTCATATTTTTATGATCTGTAATTGAAAATACCACAAAAAAATTTCAATGTCAATTTTATTTTAATTCTAAATAAAGCGAATGATTTTCTTAAATCAGAATTCCGGCGTAGTCGGTCCATAAGCATTAAAAATCCCCCGTCCGGCCTGTCGGTCGTGCGGGGGATCGTCTTCATTTCAAAAGTTTTTCAGCTTCCTGAATCGCTCTTTGTAGGAGTTCATCGTTCTGCTCGGTATCGGCCTTTTTGGTCGGTTTGAGCTCGATAGTCGGGATGACCCCGACTCCGTGCACTTTGATGAGTTTTTTTCCGATGAAGTATTCGGAAATGGTCAGATGCAATTTTCCTTTGTTTCCCAAAGGGATCAGGGATTGCACGATCCCCTTACCGAAGCTTTTTTCTCCGACTACGACCGCGTCCGCTTCGGCTTGCAGATAACCGGAGAATATTTCCGAGGCGCTGGCGCTGTTTCCGTTCTGCAGAACCACCACCTTGATATTCCGGAATTCCGCCACCCGGTTTCCGGTTATCGTGACATCCTGATACGGACCGACGCGTTCTTTAACATATAGAACAGTCGCGGAAGAATTTTTTGTTTTTGCGAACCAGGAGCACATATCTACGACCGCATCAAGTTTGCCTCCTCCGTTGTTCCGGAGGTCGATTATCAGGGCTTTTGCCCCGGAATCCGACAATCTGCGGATCGCATCGAATGACTGCTCCGCGACTTCGCCTCCGAAGGAGTGAATCCGCAGATAACCGATTTTTTCCTTGAGCATTTTCGATTTTATGAAAGGGATTTTCACCACCCCTCTTGTCACGGAAATTTTCTTGCGCACTTTTTCGCGTACGATCAGAAGATTGACCGTCGTCCCTTTTTCTCCGCGGATAAGATTCACTATTTTATCCAGCGGCATTCTTCCGACATCCGTCATGGAGTCGGGGTTTGATTTATCGCCGGAGGAAATGGCGATGATGATGTCGTTTTCCTGTAAGCCGGCTTTTTCAGCCGGGGAGCCCTCGAACACATTCAGAATCTTAGCGCCACCTTCGGAATTCAGTTCAAGGCCGGCGCCGATTCCAACCAATTCTCCGGTCATAAAATCCTTTTCTTCTCTTTCCGCTTCAACCGGATCGAGATAGTAGCTGTAACGGTCGGTGCATTCGGAAATTCCGCTCTTCAGAATTCCCGGAATGCAGGAATTCATGTCGATATTCTTGTAATATGAAATTTTTATGTACGCCAGGACCTCTCTAAGGAGGTTTATCCCGGCCATATCGTTATCGCCGATGGCGGCTTCCGCTTCCGACTGCGAAATCGTTCTTGGATTCGGAGTGAGTGCGGGATTTCCACCTCTATCCATTTCTTGCGCTGAAGAATATGCGGACGCGGAAATCAGAAGAACCAACAGGATTTTCTTCATTTCAGACCCGTTTTCAGTTTTCAAGGTTACACATATTAAAGCAGTATCCGCCGTATAATGTAAAGGGCGGATGCAGCCCGATTCCCCAGCAAAAAGCCACGACTTAGGTCGGGGCTGGAAATACCCGATTTTCATTTCACATCTATCCGGCGATCATCAGATAAAGAACCGCGATTATCGGCTGTATCATCGGTATTCCGAAGAGCAGGAAAGCGATGAGTATCCACATTCCGTTTTCTTCCATAAACTGTCGGAATTTGTGAAAGCGGTGCGGAAGGATGGCGAAAAGAAGCTTTGATCCGTCCAGGGGCGGAATCGGGACAAGATTGAACACCGCTAGGAGCAGGTTTATGAAAATTATGGCGTTCAGAAACGTTTCCAGCGGGATCAGGAAATCTCCGGCCAGCGGAAGCAGATTTATTATCCGCAGGAAAATTCCGAAAATGACGGCGATTGAAAAATTACTCAAAGGACCAGCCAGACTTATAAGCGCCGAATCTTTTTCCGGATTCTTCAGATTATAAGGATTGAACGGAACCGGCTTTGCCCAGCCGAAAAGAATCGGGCTTCCGGTCAGGAAAAGCATGAGCGGCAAAAAAATTGAACCGAACGGATCGATATGATTGACGGGATTGAGGTTCAGCCGCCCCTCTTTTTCAGCCGTATCATCGCCGAGTTTATAGGCCGTTATCCCGTGCGCAACCTCGTGAACCATCACGGAAAATATGAAAACGACGAATTGAAAGATTGAAATCAGAAAATCATTCATCCCACACATAACAAAGACTGAGAAATTTCCGCGAGTCCTTGTTCTATAATCAGACGACTGTTATTTTTAAACGCAAGAAAATGTTCCAAGTGATTGTTTCCCAAAATGTCTTTGTTATGTGTGGGATTCATCCCTGTTTATTTAGGAAACTTAATGCGTTCGCGGTAAAGATCCGGATCTATTGTCCTGTCAAAGCACTGCCGTCCGGCGGAGTGATTCCAATTTTCCAGATACGGTTCGTAATACGGAGTGAGCGGAACTTTGGCGACGTTTCCTCCGCTGAATGATGCGAGGTTGAAATCAGCGCAAAGCGTAAAAGATGGAGAAGACGCATTTTCGGTCGTGACTGAATATTCATACGGAAGATTTGTTTCCGGATCTTCCGGCGTCCGGAATCCGGTTATGTCATTATCCAGGTCCGTAAGAGATTCCGGTAAGGCCTGTTTCTGAATCCAGTATTCAACTGTCTGATATTGCAAGGTCTGAAGATCGGCGACTCTTTGTTCGTCGAATCTGAACAACCTTGCTTTGAGCGGCGAGCCGGCGGTGAAAAATCCCCCGATGACGCTCAAAGCTGTAAATCCGGCGGTAAGAATCAGGAACATATTGGCGCGCTTCTTGGTGAGATTTTCTTTAAGATCCATTCCGTAATAAAGAAAAACAGTTCCAATGACCATGGCGACAGTCAGGACTTTGAGTAAGAATCTCGCCGTGAGTTCTCCGCCGAGGAAATTATAAACCAAAGTCACCAGATCCGTGGAAATTATCAGCGCCGCTACGAATAAAGTGAAATATACCAGCCATTTCCTGATTTTAAGCTCCTTCTTCTCCGGACTGGTCGCATAGTCCCGGTTCAAAAAATGCATGACTGCGAGATAAATCGGGAAAATGATCATCAGAGCCGCCATCGCCCAGCGGATGGTTCCGGCCGTTCCGGAATAATAAACCGGCTGGAGCGCATCTGGGAAATAGATGTTTATATATTGGAAAAGAAGTGCGATGATGCTTCCGGCGCTGATATAGAGCGCAATCATCGAAAGAAGGTGCATGAACACGTCTTTCGGAGAGTTATTATTGTTCATATGGTGAATAAATAATAATATCGAATTATCTTAGCTTGTCATTCCGGACTTGATCCGGAATCTAGACCTGGATCCCTGGTCGTGCCAGGGATGACACTCATCCTACCCGTATTATAACATAAAAAATCCCCCGTTTCGGGGAATCAGGACGATCTGGAAATCATTGCGCTCGCCGCGGGCTTTCCGTCGGATTTTCTGATGATTTTCAGACAGACTCTCTTCACTTGCATCACGCCGCCTGATTCTTCAGCTTCGAAATCCTTCAGGAGGTCTTCGTCTTTTCCGATGACTCTCCATTTGTCGCCGGTCCGGATCGCAATGCCGAATTTCCTCTCTTTATTTCCGCGGATCCACCAGATCATGTAGGAAATTCCGTTATCAAGGATATCGAAAGTCATGGCGAGGATATTGCCGCCTTCATGGAAGAATATCCTCTCAATCGCCCATCGTTCTTCCGGTACGGCGGTTCCGGCGGTCCGGCGTTCGAAATAATTGGTTTCACCCCTTACGATATCTTTCGTCAGAATCTTTTCCCAACCTTGTATCGCTGAAAGAAAGCTGTTTTCCCCGTCAAAAAAAGCGCAAGGCAGGATGTATTGCCAGCTGTCCCCCGGATGTTTTTCCTTTTCCAAATCAACCTTCCGGCTTTCAAGCTCCTGATGTGAGAGTAATATCTTACCGCCGGAAAATCAAATTTTTACCTTATGAGTTTCTTGAATTCTTCCACCAAAGGAACATTTTCCGGATCAACTCCGTATTCTTTCGCCAGATGATAAGCCGTCCAGTCGGCGATCAGAATGCAGGCGAACATCTTCTGCAAAGGATTTTTACCGTTGACGATTACGACTTCCACGGGCAGGCCGCGCTCGCGGTAGAGGCGCTCGGTCACGTTCATCCGCTTGAGTATCCGTGGATTGTCATTCGCGTCTTTCAGGAAAATGAAAAAGAGCTTGTGGGAAAGTTCCCGCGTCTTCTCTTTGACGTCAAAACCGGTCATTTCGTTGTGGTTCAGCTCCGGAAAAACATTGGAAAAAGCCGGAATTTTCGCGGTCTCGTTGAGCCGTATTTTCCAGTTATATCCGAGGATCCCGTTTTTTTCGGATGAATATATCACCGGAACATTGCCTTTCAGTTTGCGGGCGATTGTTTTACCGGCCCGTTCATATTCCGTGGATTTAAGCTGATGAGAGAGAGCGCCGGCTTCGCGCAATCCGGAATTGTCGCCCAGAATCTTAAAGAGCGCCAGAAGTCCGTGTCCGATGGCTGTCCTCGGTTGTATTCCATGCGGAAGCTGGATGTACGGCTTTTTATTTTTACGCGCCAGATCCAGAAGTTTCCCGCCGGAAGCGATGACCGCGACCGGGATCTTCTCCCGCATCGCCTTTTGGAAGGCATCAATCGTTTCCTCGGTATTGCCTGAATGCGAACTGGCTATCAGCATGCTTTGCTTCAGTTGTTTCTTCGGAAGTCGCGGAAGGCCGTAATTTCGATGGAAATAGATATTGAGATCCGGACGCAGTAATTTCAAAAGACCGCCGGCAAGATTGGATCCCCCCATTCCGGCGACTATGTAAGTTTCAGCGCGCTTCAGTCCTTTCGCGTTTTCCACTGTCGGGATAAACTCGAACTGCTTATAGAGATTCTTTAGTGATTCGTACATATAGATACTATAACTGACAATAACTTTAAAAAATAACCAATAGTTTGTGCATAAAAAATCAGCTTTTGATAAGGATGATGCGCACCCGAATCTTATAAAAATGTCCCGCAACAGAATGTGAATGTTGCGGGACATTGGTGCGGTCATTTCCGGACTTCCTTCAGGTACATCTTGCCGGTGAATCTTCCGATGACGTAGGAAGCTGCGATTGGATCGCCTTTGGCGACCTTGTCATGGAACTCCTTTGTTACGGATACCGAATCGACTTGATTTGCGATAGACACCTCGACAGTCCACTTATCCGGATGATGCGTCCTGGACGGAATCGTCGTTTTTCCGACATGGATCATTTGAGTTGTCTCGTGAGCAGGTATGAATTCCTTATCTACAACCTCTCCTTTTCCGCATTGGATCGGCCGTAAGGTATTATCAGCTGTCCAAATTACCACGGGCAAGATTCCGAAAAGCATCAACCCGCATGCAAGGAGCATTGATAGGCCGATGAATTTCCCAACCCAATCTGATTCGTTGATAAGTTCGAACGTAAAAGACAAAATCTTTCGAAGTATTTTCATTGGCCCCTCCTTTCAGTGCTGGTGTACTTATATTATAATACCATAAAATGGTAATAAAGTCAATATAATATCAGACCTCAACCGAGTAGATATTCAGCGGTTCTTTCCTGCCTTTGACTGCGACAGATCCCAATGATTTCAGCTTGTAATCCCCTTTCAATTTATTCTTCGTGGTTTCGCCGATGATTATCTGTGTCTTATATTCTTTATTCAATCCTTCAAGGCGGGATGCGACATTCACCGTATCTCCGATGGCCGTGTAATCGAAGCGGAGATCCGATCCTACGTTTCCGACAATCGCCGGTCCGGTATAAAGCCCGATGCCGATTCCGATTTCCGGCTCCCCTCCTGCTTTCAATTCTGAATTGAGTTTTTTCAGTTCTGAAATCATCGCAAGAGACGCTTTAAGCGCATCATCCGCTTGATTTGGATTTGCAATCGGCGCGCCCCAGAAAGCCATGATCGCATCGCCGATATACTTATCCAAAACTCCTCCGTTTTTCAATACCTGATTTGTCATCGCCGTAAAATACCGGTTCAATATGCTGACCAGTTCTTTCGGCGTGGTTTTCTCGGACAAGGTCGTAAATCCCCTGATGTCGGAGAAAAACACCGTGATTTCCTTTTCTTCCCCGCCCAATGCGACTGATTCAGGATTTTTCAGGATTTCATCAAGGACATCGCCGGATACATATTTTGAAAAAAGATTCCGCATTTCCCGCTTTTCTTTTTCCGTTATCGCGTATCGATACCCGAAGCCGGCGGCCGTCGCCAGGAATCCGGTAATGACGATATGGATAAGATTTGCGGAAACTCCATATTCAGAAAGAATGATGACGGCAATCAGGTTTGCAAAAATAAATCCGGAATTCCAAAGCACCGCATTGAGCGTTTTCCCGGAAAAAATAAAAACTGTCATCGGAATCACGGACATCAGCATCAGCCAGCTGATCATAAGAAAATCAGATAATGGATTCAACCGATAATTCTGCAGAAGCATATTCACGATATTCGCCTGGATTTCCACGCCCGGCATTTCTGATCCGCGGGACATAGGCGTAAGTTTCTCGTCATGCAGATCAGCGGAAGTGGCGCCGATTAGGACGATTTTCCCGCTCAAATCTATATTTGCGTCATCAAGAATGCGCCAGAATGGGATTTTCCTGATTTTTCCCGGCGCGGCGGAATAGACAATCCGCTGAATATTAGAAAACCCGCTGTCATCCCGACCTTGCTTGCCCGTCCGAAGCTCCAGCGAAGGAGGGAGCCGGGATCCAGTAACTGCATCGTATTTACTTAATTCTTTTACTTTTATTGCAAATGCAGGATAGTCGCTTATTTCTGCGGGAAATTTTCTCACTACCCCATCGGCATCCATAAGAAGATTCACATGTCCGACTGTCACTGATTTTGCCGAGCGGAATTCCGGTAAAGTTTCAATCAATGCGTCAGCCGAAGCGGTTTTGTCAGGATTTACGCGCAAAGGACTGGCTTCAACCGGCAATATCACCGGATAAGAAATTTCATTGAGCGATCGGGCGAGTTCTGCGTCATCTGATTTTCCGATTCTTGAAGGATCCGCAAAAATGACATCCATACCTACGGCTGCCGGAGGATTTTTTTCAAGATTTTCCAGGGCTCGCGCGAATATTTCCCGAGGCCACGGCCATTGTCCTATTTTCAGGAGCGATTCGTCATCGACTGCCACGATGACAATCCGGTCATCTACAGGTTTTTCAGAAACAAACAGATCTTCAAAAAAACTTTCCAATCCGAAAAAAAGTCCGTTTGAATACGACAAGCTCATGACTAGCCAAACGGTAAGGCCGATCGCGATAAGTGAAAATTTATCCCTGGCTTTCATGATCATCCGCGATTCGGGTCGAAATTAGTATCAATCAGCATCTGCACCTTGAAAATCGGGGTCTGCCCGCTGAATGCTCTGCCGTTTTCATCCATCCAGGACGCGCTTATCGCTCCGGGCGCAACTCCCAGTTCCGAGACGCTCGGCGGAAGTTTCGCATAAAAAACTCCCGGTTTTTCCATCCTTCCGATTTCGCCGACTACCTGCCACTTGGCGCCTTCCGTCACATCTTTCCTTGTCCCGTCGCTGTATGACAGGAAGGCCTGCAGGAATACCCGCTCATCTTCGCCCACTTCGCCCAGCGGATTCTTTGTCAGGATTTCCAGTTTCAGCGGAGTTGGAACCGCCGCCGGTTTTATTGTTCCGGTTGTTTCCGCCTGAAATTCGGTTTTTTTTTGCGCCTCGGCGGATATTGTCTCTCTGTTTTTATCTTCTTGGGACATCTCCCGCAGGGAGACATTTACCTCGTCCACTTTTTCAGCGGAATTTTTTAGCCGACCAGAGTCGGCTCCCCGACTTTGGTCGGGGCTTTCAATCTTCTTTTTAAAATCTTCCCTGCGGTCGTTTATTTTTTCCTGGAAATTTTCCCGGATCTCTTTCCGGAGTTCTTTCCTGGCCTCGACATTATCAGAAATTTTTTCTTTTATCTGGTTTATTTTTTCCTCAAGCTTGCGGTCTTCCTCGATTCCCCGCTTGACCCAATCCTTATCCATCATCGCTTTCGGCGCCTGTTTCACTTCCATCAATAACGCTCCCGCTGAATTCATGACCGCGCTTCCGGCTTCTTTTATATCATTGCGCGCCAGATGCTTTTTCATTTCCGCAACCGCTTCTTTCCGGACTTCAAGAAGTTTTTCCGGCTCAACCAGCATTTTCACGCCGGCCATCACTTTTTTGGTGTCAGGATCGATCATCGCCACCTCCACTTTATTTTCATATCCGACGATGCTGGATTTACCTTCTTCGATATATTCAACTCCGAAAGCCGTTCCTCGGACTGTCGCCACTGCAGTGCTGGTTTTCACCTCCCAATGAGCTTCCGCATTCGCCAGGCCGACTATTTTTGACCAGACTCTTCCCCAGACGAGATCCAAAGTTACCGAAAGCGTGTCGCTTTTCGGATCATAAGTTCCTTTTTCCATCTTCAGCTTTGTTCCGCCATCAAGACGCGCCACAGATCCGTCCGGGAAATGGATATTGGCAAGGCCGGCGCTTTCCACGCTGATTACAGCTCCCTCGAAAATTTCATCGCCCGTGAGAAGTTCTCGGACTTTGTCTTTCTGATTTTCTGCTAATTCAAAAACCGCCGGCTGGACAACTTCAATCCACGGCTTGGAAAGTTCATTCGACAGATCTGGCTGACGAAGATTTTTGGCAATAGCTGCTATTCCGCCAAAAACGATTATTGAGGATAATCCCCAAAGCAAGATTGTTTTCATGTCCAATTATTCTATACAAATATTCTGAAATAAAAAAGCGAAAGTCTATCGTAGTAATACGATTTGATCCCGATCAATTCAGCGATTCTGGGCCGCTTTCAAAATCGTATCTATAATTTGTAGAATATCGTGCTTGTGATTATTAGACAAAATACCAAACATTTTTAACATTTCTAAAAATACATTGATATTACTTTCTGTGATTTCAAAATGGGCAATTTCTTTTATTTTAGCAGTTCGTCCAACTAAATTAGTTTGCGTTTTTAATTCTGTAATTGGAAAACATAAATATAGCATTGGCTGCGTTCCAACTGCGTATTGCTTTTCAGTGATTTTAATTTCAGTAACTATTTCGTACCCATTAAATTTATGCATCAAAAGAGGATATTTAACTTGAGTATATTCAAAATCAAACCCATTTATGCTTTTTGCTATCGGGTGGCTACGGTCAATCTGCAATTCTGAATTATTGTCAATTAAATTATTACTCGGAATTGAATTGAGATAACTGATAATATTTTGTAGGTCTTTTTCTGTTATAATGCCCCATTTATAAAAATACCAAATATATTCTGATAGCTCATAAAGTGCCTTAGTTTTCCCGTTTGCGCCAATAAATTCTGTATTTGGCAATGACGATTCCGCAAGTTTTTCGATTTCATTTTTAACAACATCATAACCAATTTGCCACTCTACATAATTACTTAGGGCGAATCCATCTCTCCTAACTGCAACAGGTGTTCCGTACTCATTTAAAATTGAACGGTTTTTAATCCGAACTTTTCCACTAACGGCGGTAAGTTGAATCGGAACATCAATTTTATGTTCTTGCTCTTTAATTAAAATTTTGGGCATATTTTTCACCTAATTTACTTCCTAACAATTCCTTAAAATAATTTTCAATTTTAATTTTAGCATCAGGAATTTCTCTAAATTTAAATTTATTTTTTAAAATTGGATTTGTATGAACGCTTTGGGAAATAAAACAGTCCTTAATCTCATCAAATTTTTTATTATCAATTATTACATCACAATTCCCAATAAAATAGGGCATCTTATCTGCGTATTGCTTGAATACGTCAATATAACAATAATAAGGAAGTTTTTCCATTAGCACATAGACCGTGTTATAGGTGTCAGAATCAATAAAAGTACGGTTTCGTTTAAGTGCGTTTATATCTCTTAGTGTCCAAAATTTGGCTACTGGTTTATCGTTTTTATTTAAGAAATTTTTATTTGGGTATTTTTGTACATAATTGACTATCGTGTCAAAATCTTTTAAGCGAAAAATGCCATCATCTTTTACCCTAAATTGATAATTTTGGATGTAATCATATTTCATTCCGCCTATGTCTCTCTTGTAAAGAGCTACCAGGATCGGAAAAGCCATCCCGCGAGAGGTATCAGAAAATTCATGGCTACTTATAATGATTCCATCGGTTAATTTATAATTTTGAACAAACTTTGACAGCAGACTGAAATTAGCCTTTTTGATTAAGTAGGACAACGGATGTAAGACACAAACATAATCTGCTTGGATTTTATCGTAAGAAAGCAAAAAAGACATTCCTAAGTCCCTAGTTTTTATATCGAAATCAATTTTATTTTGAACCGCGACATCTTTTATGGAGTTACGGATTATGGACGAAGTATCATTGTATGGCGGGTTACCTATGATAATAAGCTTTTCTTCGTTTTTAATATCTAGATTTTTACGGCAAACATTTGAGAGAGAATTTTGATAAATAAAATCTACTCCATTAGTTATTTTTTTTGCCTCAGAAATGGCTATTTGATCAATATCGGCTCCAATTAATCTTTTTGCAATTCCATCTTTCGCTAAAAATGATCCATAGCCACAAGAGGAATCCAAAATTGTAAAATCTTTAATTGTCTTAATATTTTTTTGCAGAATAGAATAGGTCAAATCAACAATAATCTCCGGGGTATAATAAGAGCCAAGATTAATCGCGTCTATATGATTTAGATGTTTTTGATTCCTATCCATACGACTTTATTATATCAGTTTTCTCTGAATATTGATAAGGATTCAGAATTATTTACTCTTTGGCAGATATAGATTTTTCAAATCGCATAAGTCATTATTTTATTGAGATCCAAAATTAGAAATTTGGCGGTATTCATTGTATAAAATTTAAACCCGCGACCCCATTTCGGCTTCCAATTCCAATTTTCAATTTTGGCAGGCCACCTCATGTTCGAACTTCCTGGGATAAAACCCAGTTTGAAGTTTTTAAGTACCTTTATCTTATCATATTGACGCGTCTCATGCATAACAAAAAGCTGCAAAATCGGCACGGATTTAGACAAAGATTCACTTAAGAGAAGTTTCTATATATAGTTCTGTCGTTTGTCTACAGGTTCCATCCGGATTGGTATATTGATTATTTTTATCGTAAGTTGTTTGCTCAATTATTTTTTTAAATCTAAGGTTGCCCCTCTCTAGTAACGCATTTTTTAATTGAAACTCTCCTTGATTTTGGAATGTATTAATTTGAATAAAATTTGTATCAAAACCTCTAAGTAAGATTAGGTCATAATTTGATTTAATCCTTGGATCTCCCCTAACTATATATTTTATCTCTATTCCTACCGGGAAACCTTCCAAATTTTGGCTTGGCTCTAGGCCGAACTGATTTAGAATAATGCATCTAAAAAAAGTATGGAAATTACCCTGTATAGAATTAGAATTACCCATTTTTTCAACTAGATAAGATAAATTTCTAAAAATAGTATTTTCAATAATATCTTCTTCTATTGAAAGATTATTTTTTAAAATATTTGTTGATGTTGAAGTATTTATCTGCGGAATCATCCAAACAATTGTAATTGGAGAAAAATCATCACTAGAATCTACGCTTATTGTTTGGTTGGCTGAATTATATGCATATCTAAATAGCGGAGCTGTTCTTTGTCTTACATCTTGAGAATATAGAGAACTGCTGAAATAAATTCCCAATAAAAAAATGAAAAATGCGGTTGAAAGTTCAATTGAAATTGTAACCCATTGCTCTTTCCATTGCTTTTTAAAACTTGACCAACTTATTCCGAAATTTTTCATAACTTAGTTTATAATTCTTAATTCTATTTCGGAAAAACTTGCCTTCTACAGTTAGGCACTAAATTTTTTCCAGAGCAGTGTATGCTTGAAAATATCCGAACGGAACTCTCTGGGCCCCGCCTGCGTTGAAATTTCGGCGGGCAGGTCGGCGGGCGGAATTCCCCATAAACTACTTACTAACAGCTACCTTAAAACCGCCATAGCACATCCTTTTCATATCAAATGGTATAGATGTTGAGCCGTTCATGGCGGGATCTTTCATGACTTTAGCATTCACCTGATCGCGATGCTTTTTTGATCTGAATTCAATATATGAGAACCACAATGTCTCGCCGGACTTAAGCTTTGCCATTTTTAAAAACGTTGGTTGAAGATCGTCGCCTACGCACTCTTTGTAATCAAGCGCGCCGTGTTTTAACCATACCCTTTTTCCAAGTTCAGCCATCTTGTGATAAAGCGTGAGATTCTTTTTAGGAACAACCAGCACGAACCCGTCTATATACGTTGCTTGTTTTTTTGCCATATTTTTTTGATTGATGATTTTATTTATCCTTAATCTATTTTACCAAATTTTCCATTGAAACGTCCAACTCTTCAGCGGCGCTTGCGGGATTTGGCAGAATTTATTATTCTGATGCCAGTCACGTTCTTTGTAAATACGGAGAAAGCCATGGAACAAGAGCGGCGAGATTTAGTTCGGGCTTATTTTGTCAGCGTGATTGCGCACGGCGCGCTGATTTTTTTGATAACCATTAATTTTAAAGGCGGATCAGGCGCGAATAATTCCGAAAATGATTCTAAGGAAGATGGTTCTCAGGAAATGGGCTCTGGTTTTGTTCCGGTTGAGCTTCTCCCGAAGCCGGCCGATACTAAACAAAAAGAAAAGCAGGCCGAGGATGAGAATGAGATAGAGACGTCAAAAAAAGAATTAACAGCAACTAACAGTGCCAATTTTCAAGATTGCCCTAATTTTTTTGGCGGAATTGGCATGACGTATAATATGCTGGATGTAGTCACTAATGTGCCTGACGGCTATCCGGCGGCTCGCGCCGGCATATTGCCAGGAGATATTTTACAGGGGGATACCGGGCAAATAAGAGGCGAGATTGGCACCGCAGTTGACGTCGTTGTAATTCGCGGGAAAAAAACCTTAAAATTTTCCATGATTCGCGAAAAGATTTGCATCAGCGAAGAAAGAAAAATAAAGCGATAGCAAAAAGCCCCCAATAAGAGGGCTTTTTTATTTCTAAAATTGGCGGACTTGTCCGCCGAAGTTTAAGCGAAGGTGGGGGTGAAAGCATTAGAATTAGATAGTGGTGGTATAATGAGTCTATGGATAAAAAAACTTTAATAATCACAATATCGTCGGCTTTTATTTTA
>CAYHBW010000016.1:14610-17890 GCA_964355085.1 uncultured Candidatus Saccharibacteria bacterium | reverse complement strand
TGGAATATGACATATACATAGTCTGGGGTATTCCAAGCTATTGAACCATTACGGAAATATTGACATTATTAAAAATTTATTCTATTATATTAACCAGTAATCCTTAACACTTTATTCAGGAGGGATGGACAATGGAAACCAAGACAAGTCCGCAGAAAGTCCTCAAAGACCAGCTGATCGGTAAAGGACAGTTCCAGATCGACAAGGCCTTCATGTCCGCAAAGATCTCGACGGAGCTCGCGAAGATCTGCGACGAAAAGATGCGGCCCTTCAAGTTATATGTATCAGAATCTGCAAAGCTTCTCGGCATTTTTTTGACAGCATTAGCAATATCTTTTGGCATGTGTGCTCTTGGTCGATATTATGATTTGCATGACCACGAAAGCACCTACACAATCTTCTTCGTTTTTGGAGGAATAGGTTCTTGGGCAAGTATGCTTGGTGTCATTTGCACCGCAAATGAACATACATTCCTCATCGTCCCGCTCCTAAAAATGCGCCGCGCCGAAAAGCTGTTCAAGCGGATAAGTCAGGAACTGCATTCTGATGTTATGGAAGGAGGGGTCGATGTTTCGAATTTAAAAAAAGAATTCAAAAAGAAAGAAAATAAGATCCTCGAAAAAACGCGGGAAATCATCGAACAAGCAGAAACCATTCAAAGAAAAGAATGGCGGGATCGGCAAGTTCGTAGAGCCCTGGTCAATAGAGCCAAGAACAGCAAAATCTGACCGCATCGCAACCCCCCGGCTAACCCCGGGGGCTTTTTTATTATTCGTGCGATAAATTTTATGCGCCGTCTGCACGACTTTAAAATTTATACGAATAATAAAAAGACCGCCTTTTCAGGCGGCGGCAAATCAATTCACTATTACGACTTCCCTTATGTCAGGATGATTTTTAGGGATTCTTTGCGGATAAAGAGTTATAACATTATTACCCCAAATAACCCGCTGATTATGGGTGAAATCCAAATAGCTACCTATCGGTCTCTCGAGAAGATATGTTTCTCCAAATTCTTCTAAAATCAGAATTTTATCTATTGCGACGACTTTACACATCTGATACTGACGCTGACAGTTGCGCTTCTCCTACTTAGCGGTTATCCTGCTCATTGGTTATATCATAAATATGCGCAACCGATTTTACTAAAGAGGGGGTGGAAAGAGGATTCCATACTCCACAGCATCTGGCTTATGCTCGTTCTACAGATCACCTGCCTGCCGATTATGTTTGCTTCGCTGGCGTTTCTGATAAAAATCCTGCTTTGAAATGCAAATCACCCTTACGGGTGATTTTTTTCGCCCAAGTATTTTATCGCATTTTTGTCATGCCGGACACTGATCCGGCATCCAGATTATGACCTGGATCCCGGCTCATAGGCCGGGATGACAAGATGTCACTTTTCCAGCGCCCTCTTCGCCGCTTCCACTTCCGCATCCTGCTTGGACATGCCTTCACCGCGCGCGATTTCCTCATCGCCGATATAGACTCCGACGACAAAAATCTTTTTATGGTCCGGACCCTTTTCCGCAATCAATCTGTAATTCGGCGTCACTTTCTTGCCGGCTTGGGCTTTTTCCTGAAGCATACTCTTCGGATCCTTGTACGAACCCTTCTGAAGTACGTCTTTGATTTCCGGAAGTATGAATTTACCGATAAATTCCCCGGCTGAATCATATCCGCCGTCCAAATAAAGCGCCCCAATCAGGGCCTCCATTGCATTGGCAAGAATTACCTCGCGGGCCCTTCCCTTGTCCTTCGCCTCGCCCTTTGACATCAGGATATTTTTCTCAAGCTCAATCCGGACGGAAAGCTTCGCCAGCATCTGATAATTGACCAGAGCCGCCCTCAAAGTTGTAAGCTTGCCCTCGTCTTCGTGAGGAAATTTTCCGAAAAGACCTTCGGTGACTATCAGTTCCAAAACCGCGTCTCCCAAAAATTCCAGACGTTCATTATGCGGAACATGCCAGCGCGGATTTTCGTTCAGATAGGAACGGTGCGTCAATGCCTCCTGCAGCAACTCCTCTTTTTTGAATTTATAACCAAGATTCTTCTCCAGCTTTGATAAGTCCACGAGATAGTAATTAGTAGCTAGTAGCTAGTAATTAGGGCGTCCCTTAATTACCAAATACAAATCACCAATTTTTAATTATTATTTTTCGTTTTCCGGTTCTTTAGTTCCCCCATCCTCCTGTTTCTTGGTTTTCCCGTCCCTAGGTTTTTTCGCCCCTTCGTTCTTAGGTTCTTTCGTTTCTACATCCCCTTGTTCTTTCGTTCCTTCGTTTTTTAGTTCTTCAGTTCCTCCGTTCTTCTGTCCTTCCATTTCTTTATGTTCTTTATGCTTCGGTCCGTCGTCTTTGCCCGGCTCGCCGAGCTCGCGATAAACGGTTCCCAAAACTCCATTGATGAATTTTCCGGAATTCGGACCTCCGTAATTCTTGGATATCTCGATCGCTTCATTGATTGCGACCTTCGGCGGAACTTCGTTCCTGTCCGCGAACAAAAGCTCGTATAAACCTATACGCAAAGCGTTCCGGTCGATCACCGCTATCTGCGGAAGAGGCCAGTCCGGAGCGGCTTTTTCAATGATAATATCTATCTCTTTTTTATGGTCAATCACGCCCTTGAGGATTTTCCAGGCGAATTCCGGCTCGTCGATTCCCGGACCGAATTCCAGCATGTTTCTTTCCATGATGGCGATCAAATCCTCCTTCTGCTTATGAAAATCCCATTCATAGAGAGTTTGGAGAACAATTGATCTGCAAAGTTGTCGGGTTGCCATAGGGACAGTGATTAGGTATTAGTTGTTAGGTTTTAGTTTTTCAAGCTTATTCTTTTTTAAAAAAACTTCCGAACCCTCGACTGACCTCAAGAATTTAATTCTATTTCCCCTTGCTGCCGCAGTTTGCGCAAAGCCGGTGCGGAAGCATCGGAGATTTGCAGTTTTCACAGGCCACCAGATTGATTTTCTTCAATGCCTGATGAGCGCGGTGCTTGCCGACTTTGGATTTAGAATGATGTTTTACCGGTACGCCTCCCATAATATTTGAAATTCAAATTATAAAAATCAAATTTTAAAATTTATAATTGAAAATTAAACTTAATTGTATATTGACTACTTTAAAGCAAATTGAACTGTTAGTCAACTCTAAAATAGGATTGCGGAAAATACTGGGCACGTGATAATATTAATCTAATCCTAGAAAGGAAAGGGCAAAGACTCCTGTCTGCCGACTCTATCCCTAGGGAGAAAGGGCTTCAAAGCCCCGATTCCCTATGG
>CAYHBW010000016.1:0-14600 GCA_964355085.1 uncultured Candidatus Saccharibacteria bacterium | reverse complement strand
GCCGCATAGCAGGAGTCTTTCTCTTTCGCACATTGAAACGGAGGAAATATGAAACGAACGGTCGTTCTGATCGGTCTTGGACTTTTTTCCTGGGGAACTTATACAGGCATCAGCCAATTCAATGCCATCGTCAAAAATATAGAGTATTTCAGCGAAAACGCTCCAAATATAAAAGAAGGAGATGATGAAAAAGCCAAGGAAATAATCAAGTTACAATTTGAAGAAACCGCGAGGAAAATAAACAGAGGCGATCTGGTCAAGAAAAAACGGGGGCAGACCAGGACTGAAAAGAGTCCGGAAGCCATTTTTGAGGAAGCGGATTATCTGGTGAAAATCAGGATCTTCAAAAAGATGGTCATCCCGGCCACCAATCAGGAAATTTACATCGAAACAGGAGGATTCGGATCAGGATTCATCACCGATGACAGGACTCTCTGCAGAAAATCCGCCTATTGCGTCGTCACCGCCTTCCATGTAGTCGATGACGAGACGCTGACCTATTTTGCGGAATCAAAAGACGGATCGCAGGCCCAACTGATGGAACTTGCGAACGGGAGCACGACTTACGACTTCGCGGTTCTGCGCTTCGTTGATTTCGATCATGTACCGAAAAAAACCGCCGTCCTGGGCGAATCGTCCGCCTTGAAACCCGGAACCAGAATCCACACGATGGGGTCGAACAGCTTCGGAGACTTCTGGTTCAGTCCCGACGGACATCTGTATACGGACCCGAAAAGAGCTAATCCCGTATTGCGAGAAAAATTGAAAAAGATACAGATGGATCATCCGGAAGTCCTCCTTTTCCACACGCCGGTATTCCATGGATTCTCCGGCGGACCGCTGATCAATAAGTACGGCGAAGTCGTAGGTATAGCGATTGGAGTCAGCGGCCTGGACGCCGAGCCGATATATATCGGTTCGCCCATCGACGGGATAAGAAAAACAATGAAGAAAATGAAATGATCCCCCGATTATCTCTGGGGGATTTTATTTGGAAATTAACAACGGACAGCTTGTCCACATCTTTCCTTGATATCCGTTCCGGTAATGGTAAAATTCCTGTATGAAAATCAGCGCGATAAAAACAGAATCCAAAAACGCCCCGGCGTATTTTTTTTATTTCAAATATGAATAAATTTGTTCACTTACATACACATAGCCATTACTCATTACTCGACGGTCTTGGGAAAATTGACAATATCGTAAACCGGACAAAAGAGCTCGGCATGGATTCCATCGCCCTTACCGACCACGGCAATCTTTATGGCGCAATTGAATTCTATAAAAAGGCGAAAAAGGCCGGCATCAAGCCGATTCTCGGCATCGAAGCTTATGTCGCGCCGACCGATCACAAGCTCAAGCAATCAAACGGCGAAGAAAAATATTTCCACCTCATCCTTCTCGCCAAAAACAACGCCGGATGGAAAAATCTCATCCAACTCGTCACTCTCGCCCACCTCGACGGATTTTATTACAAACCGCGCATAGACAAAAATCTTCTGCGCAGATATTCCGAAGGCCTTATCGGCCTCTCCGCCTGCATCACCGGCGAAGTCGCAAAATCGATTCTCAATCACAAGCCGGCGGAAGCGGAAAAGACCGCGCTTGAATATCAGGAAATCCTCGGCAAAGGAAATTTTTACATCGAGATCGGACACCATCCTGGAATCAAGGAAGTGACGGCCGCGAACAAAGGACTTATCGAGCTTTCCAGAAAAACCGGTATTCCGCTCGCCGCAACCCACGACCTGCATTATGTAAAAAAAGAGGACGCCGAATACCACGACATTCTTCTGGCCGTTCAGACCGGCAACACGATTTTCGACAAGAACCGCCTGACGCTGAAAGACGATGATTTTTCCCTCCGCTCTCCGGATGAAATGGCGGAGTTTTTCAGGGACGTTCCGGAAGCCGTTGAAAATACCGTAAAAATCGCCGAACAATGCAATGTCACGATTGAGCTGGGCAAAACCCACCTGCCGAAATTCGATGTGCCGGACGGAAAATCAGCTGAACAATATATGGAGGAGCTGGTGATGCAGCGCGCCTCAAACCGCTATCCGGAAATTACCGAAGAGGTCAAAGTCCGAATCGCCTACGAACTCGGCGTCGTAAATAAGACAGGTTTCGCCGACTACTTTCTCATTGTCCAGGACTTCGTGAATTGGGCGAAAGACCATGGAATCGTCGTCGGGCCGGGCCGCGGATCAGCCGCCGGCAGCATCATCGCCTATATATTGAACATCACGGATATCGATCCCTTGAAATACGATCTTCTCTTCGAACGCTTCCTTAATCCTGACCGTATCCAGATGCCTGATATCGATATCGATTTTGCCGATACCCGGCGCGATGAAGTTTTCGGCTATCTTGAAGAAAAATACGGAAAAGACCGCGTCGCCCACATCATAACTTTCGGAACCATGGCGGCCCGCGCCGCTGTCCGCGATGCCGGACGCGCGCTCGGACTTGCTTACGGATTCTGCGACCAGGTGGCGAAACTGATTCCTTTCAACGCCGATTTGGAAACCGCCCTCTCCACCGTCACCGAACTTAAAGACCTCTACGCTAAAAATCCGGATGCGAAAAAAGTCCTGGATGCCGCGAAAAACCTCGAAGGCGTCGTCCGCCACGCTTCAGTGCACGCCTGCGGAACCGTCATCGCTAAAGAACCTCTGACTGAATACATGCCGATCCAATACGCCCCGCAGGACACCACTACGATCATCACGCAGTTTGAAATGCACAGCGTGGAAGATCTCGGACTTTTGAAAATGGATCTCCTCGGACTCAAGAACCTGACCATCATCGAAGATACCCTCCGCCTCATCGAGGACGGGTCGGGAAAGAAAATAGACATCAGCACGATTCCCCTTGATGACAGGAAATCATTCGAGCTTCTGCAGATCGCCGACACGACCGGAGTTTTCCAGCTTGAATCAAGCGGCATGCGCAGATATCTGAAAGAACTCAAACCGAACGAACTTGAAGATATCATCGCCATGGTCGCCCTCTATCGCCCGGGCCCGATGGATCTCATCCCTCAATACATCAAGCGGAAATTCGGACGGGAACGCATCACCTATCTCCATCCGAAACTTGAGCCAATCCTCAAGAAAACCTACGGCGTAGCCATTTATCAGGAACAGCTCATGCAGATCGCCCGCGACCTAGCCGGCTTCACGCTGGCTGAAGCGGATACGCTCCGCAAAGCCGTGGGTAAAAAGATAAAGTCCCTGATGGATGAGCAAT
Organism: uncultured Candidatus Saccharibacteria bacterium; assembly: GCA_964355085.1. Taxonomy (GTDB): domain Bacteria; phylum Patescibacteriota; class Minisyncoccia; order UBA6257; family 02-FULL-45-10c; genus REEB48. The sequence continues at coordinate 11,348 of CAYHBW010000016.1, read as the reverse complement.
CGCAGAAAATGATCGATGGAATGATAAAGAACGGAATCCAAAAAAACACCGCCGAGCAGATCTGGCAGTGGTTCGAGCCGTTCGCCCGCTACGGATTCAACCGCAGCCATGCCGCCTGCTACGCCATGATCGCCTATCGCACCGCCTATCTGCGCACCCAATATCCGGTGGAATTCTACACCAGTCTTTTCAATGCCGATGCCGGAGACACCGATCGCATGTCGCTTCTAATCGGTGAAGCGAAAAAAGCCGGCATACCGGTTCTTCCTCCGGATGTGAACAAGAGCATGTCCAGATTCGTTCCTGACGGCAGCGCCACCCGCTTCGGATTGCTCGCCATAAAAAACGTAGGAGAAAACATCGTGAATGCCATTGTCGCCGAAAGACAGAAAGGCGGACCGTTCCAAAACTTCGCCGACTTCCTGCAAAGAGTCGATCATAAGGATCTGAACAAGAAATCCCTCGAAGCATTGCTTAAATCAGGCGCATTGGACTCCCTGAACATAGAAAGGAATCTCGGGTTGACGAATATGGAAGAAATCGTGAAATTCGCCAGCACGCTGCGGAAAAACAAAGCCAACACCCAATCCTCGCTTTTCGGATTCAGCGCGCCGTCCGCCGCCGCCCTGAAACTCAAACCATGCGCTCCGGCCACTCCGCTGGAAAAACTCGGTTGGGAAAAAGAACTGTTAGGATTGTATGTTTCCGATCACCCGCTCAACCAGCATAAGGAAAAAATCGCCAAATCAGGATCCCAGCCGATAAAAAATCTTCTGGTCCGCAATGAAGACCTGGATTTCATCCCGAAAACAAAAATCGCGGGATTGGTCTCGCAGATAAAACGCATCAACACCAAACTCGGCCAGCCGATGATGTTCGCCAAACTGGAAGACTCAAGCGACGCGGTGGAAGTGATAGTATTTTCCGATACTCTTGAAAAAACCCAGCTTGTCTGGCAGGAAAATAAAGTGGTTCTGGTAAGCGGGAAAATGTCCTGGAGAGGCGGAGAACCGAAATTCATCTGTGACAATGTAAGGGAAATTTAGCGCTAAAAATCCGTTCAATAGATCGGAAGTATTGATAATATAAAAAAGAACCAGTTATGGTTCTTTCATAGTTTTAATGGAAACCGCCGTCGAGAGATGACTGGATCGCGCCGACGACCTCTTTAAGATCATTTTCTTTTTCATGATCCCGAAGCCAGGAAGCAGGGGCCTGATCACCCAAGCCGCCATTACTTCCAACAAACAACGCGCGCGCAGTTTCATCGTCAAATGCATCGACTACCAACTTCACTGCCCAGTATCCGTATCGCAAACGAAGTTCCTCTACGGCAGTCGGGCTTTCTTTCCCAGTAATCCAATACTTCAAAATACCGGCATCAGAACGTCCGCTTATATAAGTAGTCATCAGCATGCCAAGATTGTCCTTCAGAAAAGAAACGATATTTTTTATATCTCCCCCCAACGCCTCTTCCTGATAAGCCGTTCTTTTGCTCATTGCAGATTCCCACTAGCAAGGTTCTGATCAGAATATAGCACGCGAAATAACACCTTTCAAGATTTTCAAAAATAATTTATAATAAATTGCATGAATTCCCAGGCAGCTTTAGACGAAATAAGGCACTCGCTCGCCCATCTTTTGGCGGCTGCAGTGCTAAAAAAATATCCGGACACCAAGCTCGGCATCGGCCCGGTGATTGAAAACGGTTTTTATTATGATTTTCTTTTCTCCAAACCGATAACTGAAGAAGATTTGAAAGATTTCCAGAAGGAAATGCGCCATCTCGCCAATAAACAGCTGGATTTCAATGGCGAAAAACTGACAACCGCCCAGGCGAAAAAAATGTTCAAGAATCAGCCATTCAAACTTGATCTTATCAAAGAATTTTCAAAAGAAAGCAAAGAACTCACTGCCTACCATACGGGCGATATTTTTACCGATCTTTGCCGTGGCGGACACGTTTCCAATACTAAAGAAATAAATGCCGGAGCATTCAAGCTAACCCATCTTGCCGGAGCTTATTGGAGAGGAAGCGAAAAAAATCCGATGCTCACCCGCATCTACGGACTGGCGTTCGGTTCTGAAAAAGAACTCGATGATCATATTAAGATGATGGAAGAGGCGAAAAAGCGCGACCACCGCAAGCTCGGAAAAGATCTCGGCCTCTTCACCATAATCGATGAAATCGGTCCCGGTTTGCCGCTTTTCTACCCAAAAGGAGCAATCCTCCGGCGCTTGGTGGAAAATTACATAACTGAACTGCAGGAAAAGAAGGGATATGTCCCGATCTGGATTCCCCATATCACGAAGGGCAAGCTTTACGAAATTTCCGGCCATCTTCAGAAATACGACGCCATGTATCCGTCGATGGAGCTTAAAGACGAGGCGGAATATTATCTCAAGCCGATGAACTGCCCGCATTTCATGATGCTTTACGGCACCCTGCCGCATTCATACAGAGAACTTCCTATCCGTTACACCTCGACCACGACCAATTACCGATATGAAAAATCCGGAGAGCTGACCGGCCTGACCCGCGTGCGCGCGCTGACGCAGGATGACTGCCATGTCTTCACCCGGCCGGATCAGATTGAATCTGAAATCAATCTTATGCTGGATATGATAAGCGAAGTTTACGGCGCTTTCGGATTCTCTGATTTTTGGGTCAGAATTTCCACTCATGATCCGGAAAACAAGGAAAAATACATCGGTGACAAAAAAATATGGACGGAATCGGAATCTGCATTGGAAAAACTGATAAAGAACCGCGGATGGAAACATGAAATCGGAGTCGGCGAAGCGGCTTTTTACGGACCAAAATTGGATTTCATCCTTAAAGATGTTCTCGGACGCGAATGGCAGCTTTCCACCATACAGCTTGATATGAATCTCCCGGAACGCTTCAAGCTTGAATATACCGATGCTGACGGAGCTAAAAAACAGCCGGTGGTCATCCACCGCGCAATCCTCGGATCGACCGAAAGATTTCTGGCGATTCTCATCGAACACTTCGCCGGCGCCTTCCCTCTTTGGATCGCTCCGGTCCAAGTCGCGGTCATTCCGGTATCGGAAAAACATAATGAATACGCCCGCTCAATCGCCGAATGCCTGCGGGATTTCCGCGTCCAGGTGGACGAGAATAATGAAACTCTCGGGAAAAAAATCCGCAATGCCGAAATGCAGAAAATTCCGTATGTATTGGTTGTCGGAGACAAAGAAATTGAACAAAAATCAGTCAATGTCCGCCATTATAAAAAAGGAGTGGTCGGAACTATGTCCCCAGAACAATTCGATGCGCAACTGAAGAAGGAGGTGCGAGAGAAGAGCAAAGATTGATGAAAAAATCCCCCGCCAAGGGGGATTTTCAATTATTCAAAGTTCTTTTGATCGGCTCCAGAGTCGGAGTCACGTCCATCACGCATTTTTTCTCAAAATCATAGGAGACATTCCAGATGAAAATCTGGAATTCCGATTTCACCCGCCAATCTTTTCCGACAAGGATCGCTATGCCGCAAAGATTTCCGTGGTCGCCTTCTTCCCACCATTTGAGAACATAAGGACCATGCCCGTCGATATCCCTGTATTCAAGGAGAAATAACTTGGGATTTGCGGAATTTCTCTTCAGGATCGCCATGCCGAGAAGAAGATCTTCCGGGGCGGTCCCCAGCTTGCATCGAAGGATATTTCTGGATTTCGGATCGAAATAATAGCTCTGCGGCTCAACTTCAAGCCACTCTGATCCGTCATTGAAATCCGGAAGAATTGAAAACCAGCTTTTATCCATGGACAATCCATTAAAAAACAGCTGATTTAAGATTATCCTGTTTTTCCCGTGGCATCAAGACGCTATTTGAGCGTCTCGAATTTATGGCCGGATATCTCCTCTGCTTCTCTTATGTCTTTACCTGTCAGTTCTATCTTCTTCTCATCACCCGACGCGACTGCACGCCTTTGACGCTCCGTCTCAATCCGATCCGCCTCCTCCTTGCGCCTTTTCTCATCTTCATTTTTTCTGTCTGATTCTAGATTGCGCCTGCGGTAATTTTCGTCATTGAATCTCAACGCGGCCGATGCCTCTTCAGGACTGATCTTCCTGCCTGGCTGACCCCCTGAACCGGCTGATAAATTTTCAAATCCCATATATTTATATAAGTTCTTTTTTGAATAATTCCTGCAACACTCCCGGATTGCCGCGACCTTTCAGGCCAGCCATGGCTTTGCCGACCATGAACTGGAGGGAATTACCCTTTCCTTTTTTATAATCCTCAACCGCCTTCGGATTATCCCGGAGGACTTTGCGTACGATTTCCAAAAGATCATCCTCGCCGGAAACCTGGCCTAACCCCTCCTGCTTCACGATCTCCCTCGGATCTATTCCGAGATCGGCCATGCGGACCAGGAGATCTTTCCCTGTACGGCTGGAAATCTCATTCTTGGAAATCATATCCATCAGATCGGCGAAATTCTCCGGATCGATCTTAAGATCGGAAAAATCCAATTCTTTCACCTTCATCAGACCCTTGAGATCGCTGTTCAGATAATTGAAAAGCAGCGCGATCTGCTTCTCGTCCGCCAGTCTGTTCATATCCGCCTCCCACTCGGAAACCGCTTCTTCGAAAAACTTCGCTTCATCCCTGTCCTCGACAAGATAATCGGCCTGATCTTGGGTAATCCTGAACTGCTCAATGAATCTTTTCCGCTTCGGCCCGGGAAGCTCCGGAATGGCCAATTCAAGCGCTTTCATGTCAAAAGCCGACTGGTCCATCGGAGGAATGTCCGGCTCGGGGAAATAACGGTAATCATGCGCTTCTTCTTTGGAACGCTGACCGACGGTCTTTTTCCTGATATCATCCCAGCCCCTGGTCTCCTGTTTCACTTTTTCTCCGGAATCCAGAATTTCCGTCTGACGGGCTATTTCATGATTGATTGCTTCTTCGATGGAGCTGAAAGAATTGATGTTTTTGACCTCAACCTTCGTGCCGAGCGAATCATCCTTACTTATTGAAATATTCGCATCCGCGCGCATCTGCCCATGTTCAAGATCGGCATTGGAAGCTCCGAGATAACGCAGGATAAGCTGAAGTTCTTTGGCAAAAGCCACCGCCTCCTTGGCGCTGTGCATATCCGGCTCACTGACCAATTCCATCAAAGGCACTCCGCCGCGGTTGAAATCAACCAAAGTGGAACTCCCGTCATCAGAATGGATCAGCTTGCCTGCGTCTTCTTCAATATGAACCCTGTTTATCTTTATGATCCTGGGCTCCCCCAGTCTGGCGGAAATATCCATATTACCGCCGACAACAACCGGAAGATCGAATTGGGAAATCTGATAACCCTTGGGAAGGTCAGGATAAAAATAATTCTTGCGGTCGAATTTGAAATTATCGCTTATCCTTCCGCCTACAGCCAGACCGATCTGAATCATGAATTCCAGGGCTTTTTTATTCGGAACCGGCAAAGCGCCCGGGTGGCCGAGACAGACAGGGCAGACATTGGTATTCGGATGCGCTTCCATCGGATCATTCTTGCAGCCGCAAAACATCTTCGTCGCGGTCTTCAGCTCCGAATGGACTTCCAATCCTATTGTCGGTTTATAAGCCATGTTATTTTACAGAGCGAACGAGATAATCCTTGATCTTCTCCGCATTCTGACTCAATTTATCCCGATATTCAGGAAATGTGCAGATACGCAGAACCTGATGTGAACGTCCGTACTCGATGAGGGACTGGAAATGATTCGGATAAAAATCGCTCAATAAAACAATCTTACCATCCCGACCGTAAACTTTCACGTCCTCGGGAACGAAACGGTGATGGGACATCTGCGGAACAACCACGACGCTTTCCTTCGGAATACCCGCCAGCTTGGCGATTCCGTCCTCAAAATCAGCCAGACGACGGATGCTGGAAACGTCCTCCTGCTCCAAAATGCTGTTTAAAACCGCTTCCGGAAGTCCGAAGGTCAGCAAGGCCTTATCGCGATGCTCTTCGTCGTCAGACTGCACGAATTGCTCATAGCGGAGCTCGATAGCCATCTTAGGAAACTGTCCGGACATCAGCCGGCTGTAATAACTCTTGATCAACGGATTTTCGGAAATCTCAAATCTGCCCATCAGTCCGAAATCCGTCATCTTCCAGATATCATGCACAGACATTCCATCCTCCACCAGGGCATAAGCCATTTTCTGGACCAAGCGCTGAAGGATTGCTGATTTCTTTCGAAGATACACATGCTTGGACATTTTCAGATAAAAATCCTGGATGGTCTTCGCCTGATCGATGACGCGCTCGTCCACCGCCACCTTGCCGTCCACGAAATAAATATAACGGGACAAATAATCCACTCCCGGCATCTCATTTATGGTGTAGAAAGCGTCGCGCGTAAGATAATCGAATTTTTCCATACCGAGATTCTTGTCATGAACCGCAAGATAAAGCGGATCTTCGTGCTTGAAAAGCTTCAGCACGGCTTCAAAATCCGCGCCGGTTGCTTCAATTTCGCTTCTCAAACTTTTCACTATTTCCATACCCATGGCGTCATCGGCCCGGAGCTTGGTCTTATTGGCGCCCGGAAGCAGATCGAAAAGCGGCTCAACCGTATGGGAAAACGGACCATGGCCGATGTCATGGTAAAGCGCGAAAGTCGCGGCAGTCTGCGCCTGATCTTTCGTAACCATGCCGGCCTCCACCCAACGGCGCATCAGATCTTTGGTCCGCTGATAAGCGCCGAGACAATGCTGTTTGCGGGAGTGCGTGGCCGAAGGGAAAAGCAAAAAAGCCAGACCAAGCTGATATTTGTAAGCTAAGGACTGGAACGGCCGGGCATCCACCATCGGTAAAACCTTGCTGATGTCTATCAGGCCGAGAATCGGATCGGAGACTATCTTCTGCTGGGGCAAATTGACCATTAGATATATTATAAATTAATTCCGGCTATATTTATAGCATCAAAAAACCGCTTATGCGGTTTTGTTCAAATATTATTTTTGACGATTTTCCAGATTTTCTCATGGACCTCATCGATCGAGAGCAATCTTCCTTTATCCATGCATTCCACCACGACATAAGTTTTCGGAAAAAGACGCGCGATTTCAAGATAAGTTTTTTCCGCAAGCTTAAGGTGGCCGAGGTCCGCCTCATGGATATCGCGTTTTTTGCCGCCGATATATTTCCGCTTCGCTTTTTTATCGACAAGCTTTTGAGCGACATCTGCGGGGATATGCAGAATTATGCAGAGATCCGGTTTCGGAATTCCGAGAATCCCGTATTCCGTTTCTTTAAGCCAATTGAAAAACTTCAACCTCTCGGCCCGGTTTTTGATCTTCGCTCCCTGATGGCCCATGTTGGATTCCACATATCTGTTTGAAACCACCAGCCGGCCGCCGGATATTTCCTTTAAAATCTTAGGCGTTATGTCGAATCTGTCCAGGGCATAGAAAACAGATGCCTTGTACGGACCGACTTCCACGGCTGATCCATAATTACCATTCAGATATTGCGTCACAAAAAAAGATGACGGCTTATCGTATTGCGGGAAATCGAAAGTGGCGACTTTTTTACCGGATTTTTTAAGTCTCCCGACCAGTTTAAGAAACTGGGTTCCTTTTCCTGTTCCATCGGTTCCCTCGATAATTATCAGCTTGCCTTTTTGTTTTACCGTCGTTTTCATGATTCCATCGGTGCTCTGAATGAGCTTTCTTTAAACTAACACGGAAATAATTCTCAATCAAACAAAAACAGCCTTTCGGCTGTATATAAAAACTTACGGAGTCGTAGAAAGCGAATCCTCATATCGCTTGGCTGCTTCTTTGATTATTTTAGAAACTTCTTCTTTTGACCACATCGGCGAACAGTATTTCCCCTGACCACCGACACCGTAAACCTCCCAGTGCCCCTCACATCTGTATTCAGTCAGAGGAAGTCCGAGTTCCAAAATCTCCCGCGTGAGCTCAATAGCATCGGCACTACCATCGAAACCGAGAAAAACGATTGGATTCCATTTGTACCAACCATCTCCGGATTCTTTTTCGAGTCCGAGTTCTTCAGCGAATCTTTTTGCAGTCTCGAACGGAACGTTATCAGCTTCAAAAATCTGCACTCCGCCGTTACCGTGATTCGCCGTAAGTTCCATCTTGGCGGTTTTACGGTCATATCTTACCCAGTAATGCGATTTCTTCAGGAATTCCCGCAAAGCGTTCGCCTTTAAGCGAATATTGCCCAAGATGATCCAGTTGCGCATGTCCTCGTCTTTCATCATCCGACCCCTTATTCATCTGTCAATTAATTCCGAAATTAGAATAACTTAAATTTAAAACTCAGTCAACAAAAAAACAACCGCCTCGTGCGGTTGTTTTTTTATTTTATCCTACAATTTCTATACCCATATTCTTCGCGGTGCCGGCGATGATTTTCATTGCCGCATCCACATCATAAGCATTGAGATCGATCATCTTTTTCTCGGCTATCGAACGGAGGTCGGCCTTGCTGACTTTGCCGACTTTGACCTTAAGGGGATCTGCGGAACCTTTCTCAATTCCCGCCGCTTTCTTCAAAAGCGCGGAGGCCGGAGGAGTCTTGAGCTTGAAATCGAAACTGCGGTCTTCATAAATCGTGATTACCGCCGGAACCACATCTCCCATCATTTCCTTGGTGGCATCGTTGAATTTCTTGCAGAAATCCTGGATATTCACGCCGTGCTGACCCAAAGCCGGACCGATTGGCGGAGCCGGGTTTGCCTTGCCTGCTTCAATCTGTAATTTTAGAGTTGTTTTAATTGGTTTTGCCATAATATTTTAAGCTTGTTAGAAATTAGCTATTTAGCTGATTAGGTTAAGAGGCATTTCCCTAAAAAGCTAAGTCCTATCTCCTGATAAGCTGTTTTATACCTTCTGAATCTGTAATGAATCCAGCTCAACTACTGTATCGCGTCCGAAGATCGGAATCAATACCTTGACCTTGGCTCTTTCATTGTCAACTTCAGAAACCTTTGCGTCGTAATCCTTGAAAGGACCGTCGATCACCTTGACCATTTCACCCACAGAAACATCGATCTTGAATTTCGCCCCCTCTTCTTTGCCCATACGGACCATCAGCAGATCAATTTCATCCTTGGAAAGCGGGACAGGAGTGGTCGAATCAGGACCGACGAAACCGGTCACTCGCGGAGTGTTGCGAACGACATACCAGGAATCTTCGGTAAGGAACATGTCCACGAGTACATATCCGGGATAGATCTTTTCCTCGACAGTGCGGCGCTTGCCGTTCTTGATCTTGATCTTAGTTTCTTTCGGGACAAGAACATTGAAGATTTTGTCGTTCATGGACAGGGAATCAACGCGCTGCTTGAGATAGCGCGCGACGGCGTCTTCATATCCGGAATAAGTGTGCACGGCAAACCAGTGACGCTCTTTGTCCTTAACCTCTTTCATCTTCTTTCCTCCTCCTTCGTTTTTATCCTTCAACGCTTCTTCAGCCATAATTTAACCGAGAACGATTAATTTTAAAAGTTCCGCGAAAAGCGCGTCAAAAGCGCCGAGCAGAAAAGAAACAAGTAAAGATATGGAAATGACCACCAAAGTTAGACGGATGGTCTCCTCGCGGGTCGGCCAATTCACCCTGGCCAGTTCCTGGCGGGATTCCTGTAAAAATGATGTCAGCTTCGTAAACATTGTTTTATATTATATAAATTCAGAACCCGAATGTCAATCAGGAGTGATCTTGATCAAATATCAAGGTTTTTGACTGATAATGCCCTCGCCTGGATGAAGTTTCTTCGGGGCTCAACTTCCTGACCCATGAGAATATCGAACATCTTGTCAGCCGCGACCGCATCTTCGATATTCACCTGCAAAAGCACGCGGTTTTCCGGATTCATGGTGGTCTCCCAAAGCTGTGAAGGATTCATTTCACCCAAACCTTTATAACGCTGGATATTCACGCCCTTCGTCGATTCTTCGCCTGTTGATTCTCCCCCCTCGGCATCCTTGGCCGGAACATTTTTCCCGGAAAGTTTTGCAAATTCCTTCACTGCCTTTTCTTTTTCCGAATCGCTGTAAACATATCGGAAATCTTTTCCTTTCTGGATTTTATAAAGAGGCGGCTGGGCGATATATATGTGTCCGTTCGTTATGAGTGGCTGGAAATATCTGTACAAAAGAGTCAGAAGCAATGTCCGGATATGGGCGCCGTCAACGTCGGCATCGGTCATGAGGACGATCTTGTGATAGCGGAGATTGGTGATGTCAAAAGATTCGGCGATCGCGGTTCCAAGCGCGACTACAAGCGCCTTGATTTCCTTGTTGATGAGCATCTTGTCGATGCGGGATTTTTCCACATTCAAAATCTTACCCTTAAGAGGCAGAATGGCTTGAGTCCGGCGGTCTCTTCCCTGCTTCGCGCTGCCGCCTGCGGAATCTCCCTCGACGATGAATAATTCGGATTCTTCCGGATTTCTGGAACTGCAATCTGCGAGCTTTCCCGGGAGCGTAAGTCCTTCAAGAACTCCTTTTCTCAAAATAGTGTCTTTGGCGGCTTTGGCGGCTTTTCTGGCCTTTACGGCAAGTAAGCATTTCTCAATTACCTTGCGGGCATCAGCCGGATGGCGCTCAAGCCAGTCCTTCATGGCTTCGCCGACTACGGCTTCAACTGCCGTACGGGCAGGCGGATTGCCTAATCTTGCCTTTGTCTGACCCTCGAACTGCGGTTCCCGGATGCGGACAGCCACAATCGCTGACAATCCCTCGCGCACATCATCGCCGGTCAGATTATCATCCTTTCCCTTGATGTATCCTTCGGCATTCGCATAATCATTGAGCGTGCGGGTCAGAGCGGAACGGAAACCGGTAAGGTGCATTCCGCCGTCCGGAGTGTAAATGTTGTTCGCGAAACTCAATTCGCGGGTCTCGATGTCTTCATTGTATAAAAATGAAACCTCAACTTCGATTTCATCGACTTCCTTGTGGACATAGAAAGGATCATTCTGGATAAGTTTTTCTCCTTGAGTGATGTATTTTATGAAAGACAAAAGTCCACCGTCGAAATAAAAACCCTGGTAAGTGGCGGGTAATTTTCGGGAGTCCACGATTTCCAATTTGACGCCCTTGGTCAGAAACGCCTGCTGGCGAAGATGATCCACTACGCGCTTCATATCGAATTCAATTTTTGCGAAAATTTCCGAATCAGGAAGGAAAGTGACTTTGGTCCCGGTGCGATCAGACTTCCCGTCTTTCCGAACTTTATACTGCGGCTTGCCCCGCTTATATTCCTGCGACCAGACATGGCCCTCGCGGCAGACTTCCACCCTCACCCATTCGGATAATGCATTGACCACGGAAACGCCGACGCCG